>NZ_JCAKNA010000006.1:0-157686 GCF_059515885.1 Acinetobacter sp. FY683
GTAGATAAGCTATTTAGATGTATAGATAAAATTTATATGAAAAATAGATTTATTAAGTCAAAAATGTGGAAATAATAAGAAAAATTTAAATTTATGAAAAAAATGAATAATTAAATGCAAAATATAGTTATTTTGCATATCCATCTATAGGGATGTGTGGTTAGAATAGGCTCACCGTGCACTAGATCTCTCTCGTGATTTATGAATATTTTAATCGTTGATGATCATCCATTATTTCGTCATGCTTTAATTCAGGCTGTTCGTTATAGTTTACCTCAAGCTCAAATTCATGAAACTGCAGCTGTAAATGAATTCTATGAACGCTTAGAAAAGGGACCAGAGCCTGATCTAGTTTTACTTGATTTGAACCTACCAGGTGCTTCAGGTTTCTCAGCATTGGTGCATGTTCGAGCACAGTATCCTGCATTACCAATAATAGTTGTATCTGCACACGAAGAAGTGTCGATTATCCAACGCTCAATTGCACATGGTGCTATGGGATATATTCCTAAATCAGCACATCCGAGCAATATTGGCGAAGCAATTCGTCAAGTATTGGAAGGTGAAATTTGGTTACCACCAAATTTACCTGCAAACTTGAATTTTGATCCTCGTGCGGCTGATGAAACTGCATTAGCAGAACGTATTCAGTCATTAACACCACAACAGTTCCGTGTATTAATGATGGTGGCAGAAGGCTTATTAAATAAGCAAATTGCGTATGAGCTAGATGTATCGGAAGCGACAATTAAAGCGCACGTTACTGCAATTTTCCGTAAGTTGGGTGTACAAAATCGTACACAAGCGGTATTGGCAATTAATGCACTAAATATTGAAGAAAAAAATATTTAAATTGAAATAAAAAAAGACCTCTTAATGAGGTCTTTTTTTATGGCTAGAATTTAAGAATTACTAATTTTTAAACCAGATAACCATGAGCGTAATGAGGCAGGTTTCAATGGTTTTCTTAGTAAAATAATATTTAGCTCTTTGAGTCTTTGCGGTAGTTCAGGATCAGAATCTGCTGTAATAAGTGCAACTGGGGTATTTTCCTGACGATGTTCCAAAATAAAATCGAGTCCGACTTTATTGTTGTTTAAATGCTGATCGACCAACCAAACTTGAATATTTTCACGTTGAATAATTTCAGCTGCTTGTTCAGGTTCAGTCGCTTTAAAGACTTGATAGCCCCATTTTGTAAGTAGGGTTGTCATACCTTCTAAAATCGCCTCATCATTATCTAGACATAAAATTTTATATGCTTTGGACTTTAATGGAATTGCTTGAGTTGGTGCAGCAATGACTTTCGGTGCTTCTACAATTGGAACTTCAATGATAAAGCATGAACCTTTTCCATAAGTAGAATACACATGGACAGGGTAGTTCAAGAGACTGGTCATACGTTTAACAATAGCAAGACCGAGTCCAAGTCCTTGTTCGCCCCATGGAGATGTATGTCCACAACGTTCAAATTCTTGGAAAAGTTTAATGCGTTGTTCTTCTGCGATCCCTGGTCCTGTATCCCAAACGCCTATTCGAATATGTTGAGGTTTTTCAGCCGAACGTAAAATTCCGACTACAACGCGCCCTTTAGCCGTATAACGCAGTGCATTACTCACAAAGTTTTGAATAATACGACGAATCCATTGCGGGTCGGTATCAATCCAAAATTGGGCATCATGTACACTGAACTTAATATTACGTTGCGCTGCAATTGATTTAAATTGAAGTTCTAAATCACTAAGTAAGTCATGTAATGGATAAGATTGACGTTTCGGTTGGATGGTTCCACCTTCTAAACGTGCAATATCTAATAATGCTGACAACATGCTTTCTGCACCATGTAATGCTCGATCAAGTTGCTGTAGCGTTTTCCGATCATCATCACATTGCACACTTTGTTCTAAGGCTGTGCTAAATAAGCGTGCTGCGTGCATAGGTTGTAATAAATCATGGCTGGCAGCGGCAATAAATCGGCTTTTTGACATGTTGGCTTGGTCGGCTTGTTCTCGAGCAAGTTGTTGCTCTGAAAGGGCATTTGCTAATTGTTGTGTTCGATCTTGAACACGACCTTCAAGTACTGCTTCGTTTTCACGGAAGGCAGTAATGTCTGCAAATGTTGTAACAAAACCACCACCTTCAATTGGGTTGCCACGCATTTGAATAACGCGACCATCTTTACGAATACGCTCAAATTCATGTGCGCTACCCACACGCATCCAATGCATACGTTTACGAACATGTTCTTCTACAGAACCTGGACCACATTCTCCACGTTCTGCGTTATAACGAATAAGATCTGAAATTGGGCAACCGACATATACAATATCTCGTGGATAGTCGAACAATTTCAAATATTGATTGTTCCATGCAACTAAACACATATTGGCATCAACAACACTAACACCTTGGGTCATGTGATCGATCATGGTCATAATCAAGTTTTGATTAAAACGCTGCCATTGAGATGCTTGGTCTAGAATATTGGCAACTTGCCCAATCGCAAGACCATTATTGACCATAGCTGTGGTTAGTAAAGTACGTGCAGATGCTGCACCAATAGTTCCTGCTAAATATTGTTCGGTGAAGCGCCACCACATACCATTCGCACTACTATTTTCATTGAGTTCTACATTATTCAATGTGCAGAATTGTTCAAAAGCTTTTATGGTTGGCTCTTCGCCAGTAATACGTTTTGCAAGTGTAATTAAGTCGCGAACTTTTAAACGAGCAACATCTTGATGAGAAAAACTCACTTCATTGTTTGTGTTTTGAGATGGTAATGGCTTAGTTTCATAATAAAAGAAGCTTTCCGCTTGTATTTGTTCTGCAACACTTGGACGGAATATACGAGAAACCCAAATATATAGAACGATATTCAAGCCCAAAGACCATACAACACCATGTGTGAGAGGTGCTAAAGATTGAAAACCTAGCAGGGCTTCAGGACGTAACCAGTCAATACCTGCTGGGCCAAAAGTTAAGAAAGAATGTACAAAATCATGAAAATTCTGCGGTAAACTTCTTAATATAGTCGGTAATAATAAGGTGTAAGCCCATACAGCAAAGCCTGTAATTAAGCCTGCATAAACGCCTTGTTTACTACCACCTCGCCAATACAGACCGCCAATTAGTGCAGGTGCAAATTGTGCTACAGCACTAAATGCAAGTAAGCCAAAGACAGAAAGTTGGTCAATGTCATTAAAAAAGTGGAAGAATAAAAAGCCGAGCAACATCACCACTAAAATACATACACGACGTGTAAATTTAAGGACTAATGGTAGGCGCTTATCATGGCGAGTAAAGATTTTAAAACGCCATAAAGCAGGCATAATTAAGTCGTTACTAAGCATAATAGACAGTGCAACAGAAGAAACAAGCAACATGCCTGTAGAGGCAGAAAATCCACCTAAAAATGCAAGTAAAGCTAACCAATCTTGGTTATAGCTTAAAGGTAAAGATAAAACAGCAATATCAGGAATTGCTAAATATTGTGGGGCAGCATGCATAGCCCAACTTGCAATAGGAATAATCGCAATAGTGGTTAAAATTAAATAAACCGCAAACCAACGTCTTGCACCTCGAATATGTTTTTCATCTCGAAGTTCAACAACGGCAACGTGAAATTGGCGAGGTAAGCAAATAATAGCAAGTGCTGCAAGTAAGGTTTGAACCCAAAAGGTATCAGGTACACCGTACATTTTAACTTCATTGAATGTATGAGAAACATCTCGTGAAATAATATGAATATTTTCTGGGGAGTCAAAAATAAAGAAACAAGCCACAGCAAGTAAGGCAAAAAGTTTTACAAAAGATTCAAATGCTACAGCAAGCATCAGACCGCCGTGCTGTTCTGTATTGGCAATTTGGCGTGTACCAAAAATCATAGCCAAAATAGCTAAAACACTTGTTAAGAATAAAACGCTGTTTGTGGTACTTGCAACGCCAGCAGCAGGTTCTAAAATTACAGCGGCACTGAGTGCAATTGCACGAAGCTGTAACGCCAAATAAGGAACAATAGCAATAACGGCCAAAATAGTGACTAAAGAGGCAAGTGCTCCAGTTTTACCATAACGGGCTGCAATAAAGTCGGCAATAGATGAAATAGTATGATGCTGTCTTACTCGACCTAAGCGTCGCCAAATGTCATAGCCTAAAGCCACAAAAAGTAAGGGACCTAAGTAGATGGGTAAGAACAGAATACCTTGTCTTACTGCTGCACCTGTAGAGCCATAAAATGTCCATGAAGAACAATAGACACCCAGTGTGAGGCTAAATAAAAACATTCTGCCACGGGTACTTAGGCGACTTGCATGCTTTTCACCAAAAAATGCACACATAAAAAGTAATGCGATATAAAGGGCAAGCACCCCAATAATAAGCCAGCTATTCATATTGCCCACAGCACAAGATCTATAAGTTAATCATACTCTATTCATGAACTTGGCAGTTTAAATTGATTATTTTTTAGCGACCAAAGTCTAAATTACAAGCATGTTTAAGATTGTTACTTTGAAGAGTGAGAATTCGAATTAAAAATGTTGTGTCCAAGGTTGGACATGTTAAGGAGTCTGTTTAATGGATGATAAACAAGTAGAACGTATTCTACAAAATCCAAAATTTAAGGAAATGGTAAGTAAAAAAAGTACATTAAGTTGGACTTTAACTGCCATTATGCTTTTTGTCTATGTAGGTTTCATGCTTTTAGTTGGTTACAACAAAGAATTTCTTCTTAGTTCAATCTCTGGTGGTGTAACCACTTGGGGTATACCTCTAGGTCTGGGCATTATCGTTTTATCCTTTTTATTATGTGGTGTTTATTCATACATCGCAAACAATAAGCTAGATAAATTAAACGAAGAAGCAATTCGTGAAGTTGAAGCAATTGCTCAGGAAAAAGGACAGAATTAAGATGAAATGGAATTCACTTAAAGCACTTGTCGCATCTACGGTACTTATGTCAGGCATGGCATTTGCTGGCCCAGATTTAGGCGAGGCGGAACAACAAGCAACAAACTGGCACGCAATTATCATGTTTGTGATTTTTGTTGGTGCAACATTATTTATTACCAAGTGGGCTGCAAAGCAAACAACTAGTACCAATGACTTCTATACAGCAGGCGGTGGTATTTCGGGCTTCCAAAATGGTTTAGCTATTGCTGGTGACTATATGTCGGCAGCATCATTCCTCGGTATTTCTGCCATGGTATTCATGTCAGGTTTCGATGGTTTACTTTATTCATTAGGTTTCATGGTAGGTTGGCCAATTGTATTGTTCTTGGTTGCCGAGCGCTTACGTAACCTAGGTAAGTTCAACTTATCTGATGTTGTTTCTTTCCGTTTAGCGGAGAAACCTGTACGTACTTTGGCTGCTGTTAGCTCATTAGTTGTTGTTGCTTTCTATTTAATTGCACAGATGGTAGGTGCAGGTCAGCTAATCAAACTATTGTTTGGTTTAAACTATAATATTGCTGTGGTAATTGTGGGTTTACTCATGATGGCATACGTAATGTTTGGTGGTATGTTGGCAACAACTTGGGTGCAAATCATTAAAGCGGTGATGTTGCTTTCAGGTGCAACTTTCATGGCATTTATGGTAATGAAAGGCGTTGGTTTTAGCTTCACTGAAATGTTCTCACAATCTATTCAAGTTTTCGCTAAAGTTCATGATGTAACTTTAGAGCAAGCTAGTGGCATTATGGGACCAGGTAAACTTGCTGCAAATCCAATTGATGCAATTTCTTTAGGTCTTGCATTAATGTTTGGTACAGCAGGTCTTCCACACATTTTGATGCGTTTCTTTACAGTTAAAGATGCAAAAGAAGCACGTAAATCTGTAGTTGTTGCTACAGGCTTTATTGGTTACTTCTACCTTCTAACATTCATTATTGGTTTTGGTGCGATTCTTTATGTATCGAATAACCCTCAATTCCTTGATGTTGCAAAAATGGCAGTTACTGGCAAGTTAGAGCTTGTTGGTGGTAATAACATGGCAGCGGTTCACTTGTCTGATGCGTTAGGCGGTGACTTGTTCATGGGCTTTATTTCAGCTGTAGCATTCGCAACAATTCTTGCGGTTGTAGCTGGTTTGACGTTATCTGGTGCTTCTGCAATTTCTCATGACTTATATGCAAACGTATTCAAGAAAGGTCAAACAACACCTGAATCTGAACTTCGTATGTCTAAAATTGCAACTTTAGGTTTAGCAATTTTTGCAATGATTTTAGGTATTTTGTTCGAGAAACAAAACGTTGCATTTATGGTTGGTCTAGCATTCTCTGTAGCAGCATGTGCAAACTTCCCAGTTCTTGTTCTTTCAATGTTCTGGAAAGGCTTAACAACACGTGGTGCGGTTGTTGGTGGTGTAGTTGGTCTGGTAACAGCGGTAACGCTTATTATTCTATCTAAAGCTGTTTGGGTAGATACATTGGCTATTTCTGAAACTCCAATTAACCCATTTAATGGTCCTGCAATTTTCGCAATGCCATTATCATTCTTCTGCTGCTGGTTGTTCTCTGTGACTGATAATTCAGCACAAGCACAAGCAGAACGTAAAGCATTTGATGCACAGTTTGTACGTTCACAAACTGGTGTTGGTATTTCAGGTGCATCTGACCACTAAAATGAATTGCTTCAAATAAGAAACCCCGAAAGGGGTTTTTTATGATCTAAAATTTAGTTTCAACTTTTATTTAATGTAAAAAAAGGTATTAACAATAATAAAACAGATATCTAACAGCTTTATTTTTAACAGTAAATTATTCTGTATTCCTGCTTAAAAAGTTCAAAACGCTCTTTATTCACCCACGGTGAATGTCTTCTTTTGACCATACGGTCTTTCTGTTTTTATAAATAATTAAGATGGGGGAAATATGCCTTCTAAAAAATTAGCATGGTATGGGAATATCAATCCAAATGTATTTGTTAGCACAGTAGCAATTATTGGTTTGTTTCTTATGGTGGTTTTAGTTGCACCAAATTCGTTTGATTTATTAACGAAACAACTTACGCAATGGGTTACAGATTCATTTAGTTGGTTCTATGTATTGTCAGTTGCGATCTTTTTGATCCTTCTGATTTACATTGCTGTATCAGATATGGGGAAAATTAAACTTGGACCCGATCATAGTCAGCCTTTGTATAGTAATGGCTCTTGGTTCGCGATGCTATTTACTGCGGGAATGGGCATTGGGTTAATGTTCTTTGGTGTTGCCGAACCTGTTATGCATTATGTATCTCCTCCTACAGGAGAACCAGAAACGATTCAGGCTGCACAGCAAGCCATGAAAGTAACCTTTTTCCATTGGGGCTTACATGCTTGGGCAATTTACACCATTGTTGGTTTAGCACTTGCTTATTTCGCGTATCGACATCATTTACCTTTAAAAATTCGTTCTGCTTTATATCCTTTAATTGGCAATAAAATTTATGGACCAATTGGAGATGGTGTAGATACATTTGCCACGATTGGTACGGTATTTGGTGTAGCAACGACTTTAGGATTTGGTGTGACCCAAATTAACTCAGGTCTCAATTATTTATTTGGTGTAGAGCAGTCTCCAACAACCCAATTAATTCTAATTATGGTGGTGAGTACGATGGCATCCTTATCTGTATTTCTAGGTTTAGATAAAGGAATTAAGCGTCTTTCAGAATTAAATATCGTGTTAGCGTTGATACTTTTATTATTTATTTTCTTTGCAAGCTCGACCATTTATTTACTGCAAACAACAATTCAAAATGCAGGACAGTACGTTTCTAATTTATTTACCTTAACTTTTAATCTTTATGCCTATCAGCCGAATGGATGGATTGGTGGATGGACAATTATGTATTGGGCATGGTGGATTTCATGGTCACCATTTGTTGGTATGTTCATTGCCCGTGTGTCTAAAGGGCGTACCATCCGAGAATTTATTGTAGGCGTACTTTTTATTCCGACAGGGTTTACCCTCATTTGGATGGGCTTTATGGGAAATGCTGCATTAAACAGTATTTTAAATGAAGCAAATACAACACTAGTTACAGCAGTTCAACAAGACTCATCCGTTGCATTATTTGAGTTTTTAAATACATTGCCTTTCCCAGGGTTTATGAGCTTACTTGCGACAGTTTTAGTTATGCTATTTTTTGTGACTTCGGCGGACTCGGGTGCTTTGGTGACCGATTATTTAACTGCAAAGTCTGAAAACTCACCAATATGGCAGCGTCTATTTTGGACAGTTTTGATGGCATTTTTGGCGATTGTACTTTTGTTAAATGGTGGCTTAGGTGCTTTACAGTCTGCAACGATGCTGAGCGCATTACCCTTTACGTTTATTATGCTGTTAATTTGCTGGGGCTTGGTCAAGGCATTGCGATTAGATGTCACCAAAATGCAAGCATTGCAAGATGCTCGAATTACCCCTCGCGCAATTAAAAATCCAAGAAGTTGGCAGCAGCGTTTAGGGTTAATTATGCACTATCCGCATACGCAGCAAGAAGTAGATTGTTATATTGAAGATGTGGTGCAAAAAGCCTTTTTAAGTTTACAAAAAGAATTTAATCGCCGTGATTTTGATATTTCTATTCAAGAGGTTGATGGTGGGTTGGCGCTATGGGTGAACCACCACGATGAAATTAATTTTGTATATCAAGTTATCTCACGCGAAACAACAACGCCTAGTTTTATGACGGAATCGCAAGCAGATGATCTGCAGAATTATCAAGCAGAAGTTTTCTTGCGTGAAGGTGGGCAAAATTATGATGTTATTAATTGGACACAAGAGGATTTGATTCAGGATATCCTCGATCAATATGAACGCCATTTACACTTTTTAAGTTTAGTGCGAATGGAACAGCCATAAAAAAAGGACGCATAAGCGTCCTTTTTCATATTCAGAATCTAATTTAAATTAGAAACGGAATTTAGCATTTACGCCAACAGATTGAGCATTTTTCTCAGTTGCATCTGTTGTAGCATTAACATAATCAACACCAACAGCAACAGCTGGAGTGATGAAGTAGTTTACGTTAGCACCCCAAGCTTTAGCGTTGTTATTTGCATTAGTGTTCACAAAAGAAGCACCAACGCTTAGAGCTGGATTAAGGTAAAGAGTAGTGCCTAAGTTATAAGCAGTATCACGACCATAAACTAAGCCAGCATCAAAACCGATAGACATGTCAGTACCATCGATAGCGCCTACATATTTAGTACGAGCAGTAACAACATCTTTTTTGTTGCCAATAGCATCAGATTCTAAAGCAGCTTTGATAACACCGTTTTCAAGAATGCTGTTAGCATCATAAGAACGTTGAGTGTTAACGCTTGTATAACCTACAGCAACTAAGAAATTAGGAGTAACTACTGCACCAACTTCTAATGCATAACGGTCACCATTGTCTTTCTCAGAAGAACCTTTAGTATCGTTATGAGTGTGGCTATAAGCAGCGCTAGCATATACAGGCACTACAGAAGTAGGGATGTATGTTTCACCTTTAACGCCATAAGATTGGCTAGCTACACGATTTTCGTTTGTAGCTTTGAACTCACCGTAGTTATACGCAACAGAAACGTTAGATGCTTGGTTTAAAAAAGCAGCTTCAGCTAAAGGACCTTTAGAAGAATCTACATTTTTGAAATAGTAAGTACCAGCAGCAGCGCCAGTGAAGTTTTTGTGAGCTTCTTTAGCATCAACAAATTCAGATTGACCTTGAACTTCTACTTGGTATGCTTGAGCACCGGTCATTGCTAATAATAATGCAGTGGCTAAACCGAGTTTTTTCATGATAGTTACCAGTTTTATAAAAAAAGGGAATTCGGTTGTCATTGTATTGTAACAATTTATTAAGTCAATGAACTTAAGTAACATAATTGGATTGTGCAATTGCATTATTTTTTTTGTGGATAAAAAATGATCTATTGGGTGATTGTTTGTCAACCAAAAAAAAATTTGGTTTTACAATGATCTAATAACTAATTTCATAAGAATATGATGTACTTAAGTAAAAAATTTATTATTGTAATAATAGATTAAAACAACGATGTTTATCTAAATATAAAATCATGAAATGCTAAATCTTTGTTAACTTTTACATTAATTTTTCATAAATCGAAGGCAGAGAAAGCCTTTAAAAACACTTTACATATCAAGAAATATATTGAATAATTATTCAATAACCTGATTGTATTGGTTGGATTTAGTCAATTTAACATATGAAATTGATCTTAATTAAGCTTTGAAATGTGCTTAATTCTCCACACAAGATTTACTTTTACATGCTCAACTTTCCCCAAGGTTGAGCTTTTTTTTATCAAAAATATGTAAGCACCAATATGGTGCAATAATTATTAATTAAATACATATGTTTTTAATTTTAGACAAAAAAAAATCAGCTTCTTATAGAAGCTGATTTTTTTATCGCCAAAATTTGCGGGTAAATCCATAAATCTGCTGAGGAATTTATTTATTTGCCCTAATGAGGTGCATTATGCACTCATTTGATGCAACTGTAAATAATTGACCTAGTTTTTTTATTATATTTGTTGGAAAAATGTCCTCTAGTAACTTTGGCTGAATTTATTTTAAGTAAGGGGAATATGTTAGTTGTTTAAAATAAATGATTGAAAGATCAATTGAATTAATTAGTTTAAAGCATTTAAATTTTACAGTATGTTTATTGTTAACATTTGTATATTATGTAATCTTAAAAAATGAAAGGTTGGAAGTTTGACCTTTGTGCACTAGAGGATAGGCTCTAATGAAGCAGAAATTACGTTCGGAACATATTCGATCTAGATTATTTTGGTCGATGAGTATCATTATTGCTTCATTGTTAATTATTTCTATTCCTTTAACTGTAAATAGCTATTTTAATTATAAAAAATCAGAACTAGCGTTGTCTGAAATCTTAGTTTTGCAAGATGTTGTAGAATTGGCGAATAATATTTCCAAAGAGCGTGCACCTGCGAATAAAGCAATGTCTAGTTCGCCTATAGAGTTAAAGACAAATTTAATTGAGCTTATTGAATATAGAAAACAAGTAGATCGACAAATTGAAAAAACGATTTATGTATTAAATAGTCATGGTTTTTCAGAGCAATCTGAACAACTTTATATTCATCTTATTAAAAAGTTAGATGAAGGGCGTACGGCTGTAGATCAATATATAGAAGCACCTGTTTCACAAAGAAGTGAAGAACAGTTAGATTTGGCAATTAAAAAAATGTTTGTTGCTTGGGATTCTACGCATGATGTTTTAAAAAGTATTGTTTATCGTTCTGTTGGTCGTACATCAAATATTTCAGATAACTATACATTAGTACTGTTATTGGCAGATTTAAGAGATCAAGCAGGGCGAGTTGCTTCATCAATTATGGCTGCATTAACTTATCAACAGCCGATCTCTGTACTTAACGAATCCAACTCGTTGCAAAATCAGTATCAAGTTCATTATTTGTGGGATTTAATAAATACTTTACAACCATCGGAACAACGTACTGAAGAATATTTAAATTTACATAAAAAAGTTCAGGCGGAGTTTATTAATAAAGGTATTCCTATTGTTACTAAATTACTTCAAGAAAGTAGAGAACATAAGCCATATTCATTGGCAGCGACAGAATTGACTAAAGAAATGGTGGGTAAGTTTGCAACGGTTGTAGATTTACAAAGTTATATTTTAAAAAGTAGTTTGGCTTCAGTTGAGCGTAGCTATAAAAAAGAATTTAGAAATTTTTTGTTTACCTTAGTGGTGTCAATAATTTCATTATTTTCAGCATTATTTACTTTAATTTATGCTCGCAGAAAGGTTTTTGCACCATTAATTGAAGCAAGACAAAAAATTTTAGAGCTTTCTGATGAGTATAAAAGTATTTCAGATCAGGTGATTGATAATCAGAATGAAATTTCACTATTTGAAGCAATTCAGAAACTGCAAACAATGTTGCAACAGCGAGATATTCTAGAATTTCAATTGCGTAATATTGCCAATACTGATGTTTTGACAGGTGTGTCGAATCGTTTGGCATTGAATGAATATCTTCGTTTACTTGAGCTTAGACCTGAGCGTTTAACGCAAACAGGTTTAATTATTATTGATATTGATGATTTTAAAATTGTGAATGATCGTCTGGGACATATTATTGGCGATCAGGTCATTAAGTTTGTTGCGGATACTTTAAAAGAGCACTTAACATCATCTGAACTTGTTGTGCGTTATGGCGGTGATGAGTTTTTAATTATTGTTGATCATGCGAATTTTAAAGATGTTTTGATTTTGGCAGAGCGAATTCGTCAATCGATTCATCAGTCAGATTGTTATATTAAAGAGTTAAATGAAGTTGTGAATGTATCTGTAAGTGCTGGTGTTGCGGTTGGTGCTAATTCTTGGATGGCACTTTTAGAGCGTGCAGATAAGTCATTGTTGAATGTGAAAACTCAGGGTAAAAATGCTGTTTTAGGTTGATCTGAAACAGCCTTTAAGTTTGTTGAATTTATTTTAATTAGAAAATCTATTTTAGATGGTTTGGTTTTATAAAGTACTTGAGTTATAACTATTTTAAGTGTTTTGTAAGACTATGATTATGAATGTTAAAGAGCAAGAAAAGCGCTTAGAAGATATTTTTAGAAAAAATAATAATGAGGGTTTTGCTGTCGCGATTACAGGATGTTGGGGCGTTGGGAAAACATTCTTTTGGAATAATTTTATAAATGAAAAGGCCAAAGCTGAACAAGACCGCCAATATTTACCTTTTTCGATTCGAGAAAAACATAAAAATCTATTTAATAAAAAGTATTCATACGTATCTTTATTTGGCATAGAAAACTTAGCAGACTTTAGGGCAGCTATTTCTATGAATATGAGCAGTAACTCTTTTAATGAAAATGTAGATAAAAATTTAGAAGTTCCAAAACTATTAAAAAATTATTATCAGGTTTAAGAGATGTGAAATTTAATAATAGTGAATATGGTATTAGCGGTTCAGCTCGTTTATTAGAGTCGCTTTTATATCAGCAAGTTAGAGATGCAATTATTTGTTTTGATGATTTTGAAAGACTGTCGGATAAATTAAAAATCCAAGATGTAATGGGCTTAGCCAATCAATTAAAGTTGGAACGAAACTGTCAAGTTATATTGATTTTGGATGAGTCTAAAAATGATGAAGAAAATAAGAGAAAATATGCTGAATATAAAGAAAAACTGATAGATGAAACGATAAAAATCACATCTGTTGAACCTTTGATTCGAGCGAAATCTGAAGAGGCAGAGATTGATAAACCATTAGTTGATTTAATGGTGAAATTTGCTGAGAAGTTAGAAATTCATAATTTTAGGTTTTTTCAAAAAGTGATAAAGCTTTATAAGCAATTTATAGAGCAATTATCAAATGAAGTTGCTTATTCGACCAAAGAGATTATTTTAGTTCGAATATTACAAGGCTATTTTATAGAGGATTTTGGAGAAAGTTTAAAAGTTCAATGGAATGATTTTCCGTTAAAGCGTCCTATTTCTGTAACATTGAATAAGAAGTACAAGGCTGATGAAGAACAAATTAAAGAGCCTGAATTATTTAATAAAATTAGAAGCTTTTCCAATATTTTGGCATATAGAATGGATGAATGGTTAATTGAGTTTAAAAAATGGTTTGAGCAGAGAGATATTTTAGATTTTGAAAAAATGAAAGTATTAGCAGAATCGGATTTAATTTCAGATGAAAAATTAATAATTAATAATGAATTTCATCAATTATTTCACGAATTTTGGAATTGCAAAGCAGATCATACTTTTTCTCAGAGATTCTTTGTTTCAAGTATAAAAAATATTGGGCTAGCAAATTTAGGAAATCTAGACTTTGCTATAACTATTTTAGAAAAGTTAGGAGCTATTGATAAATCTAAGAGATTAGAGGAAAAAGTAAAAGAATGGATTGCTCAACAACTTGAATATGATCGAAAAGCATTTAGAGGAAGAAATGCCTTTGGACAAGGTGAGCATAGATTTGGTGATTTTATAGATGATTACTTTAAAGAAAATCCACTAATAGGATTACCCTCTGTAATCGATTCGATAAATGCTTATCTTATTGTTGAGCAATGGTCAGAGGAGCATGAGCTAGTTATAAATCGAATGAATAAAGAAGATTTAAAGCAATTTGTCGAGATTAATTATTTCCAAGATGAGCGTTTTTCAAATATATCTGTAATGGTATTGGTTGAAAAATTTCCCCAAAATTTAAAAACTCTTTTTAAAGAAATTTTAGAAGAAAAGAAAGGGTTATCTGAGTTTCATAAGAATTATTATGATTTTTTAATTTCAAGAATTGATAAATAAAAAAGGGCTCTTATGAGCCCTTTCCAAATCATTTCAACATTGCCTTTAAGAATCTCGCTGTATGCGAAACCTTATTTTTCACAACTTCTTCAGGTGTCCCTTCGGCAATAATCATACCGCCACCTGCACCACCTTCAGGACCCAAATCAATAATCCAATCGGCAGTTTTAATTACATCTAAATTATGCTCAATCACCACAATGGTATTTCCCTTATTGCGAAGCTCATGAAGAATATCGAGTAACTTCGCAATATCGTGGAAATGTAAACCTGTCGTTGGTTCATCGAGCACATATAAGGTTTTACCCGTATCACGTTTCGCAAGCTCACGTGCTAATTTCACACGTTGCGCTTCACCACCTGAAAGGGTAGTTGCAGATTGACCTAAACGGATATAACCTAAACCAACTTGATTCAATGTTTCTAAACGACGGTGAATTACAGGAATTGCATCAAAGAAATGCATTGCATCTTCAACGGTCATTTCCAAAACATCAGAAATGTTTTTGCCTTTATAGCCAACTTCCAAAGTTTCACGGTTATAGCGTTTACCATGACAAGCATCACAAGGCACATACATATCGGGTAAGAAGTGCATGGCTACTTTAATCATGCCATCACCTTCACAGGCTTCACAACGACCACCCTTTACATTAAACGAGAAACGACCTGCTGCATAACCACGTGCTTTCGCTTCAGGGGTTTGGGCAAATAATTCACGAATTGGTGTAAACAAACCTGTATAAGTTGCAGGGTTTGAACGAGGTGTACGACCAATTGGACTTTGGTCAATATCGACTACTTTATCTAAAAATTGCAGACCATCGATAGAATCGAATTTTTCCGCAGTTAGCGTTGTTGCACCATTCAATTGCGTTGCCGCAAGTGGTAAAAGTGTACGGTTAATTAAGGTTGATTTCCCCGAACCTGAAACACCAGTTACACAGGTCATAATGCCTAAAGGAATGGTTAAATCGACATTTTTT
Source organism: Acinetobacter sp. FY683 (assembly GCF_059515885.1). Classification (NCBI taxonomy): domain Bacteria; kingdom Pseudomonadati; phylum Pseudomonadota; class Gammaproteobacteria; order Moraxellales; family Moraxellaceae; genus Acinetobacter; species Acinetobacter sp. FY683. The sequence goes on from NZ_JCAKNA010000006.1 coordinate 15,300, forward strand.
AAGTTATGACCTGCTGCACCCATCAGCTTAATTTGTTCTTCAGGTTTTGGCGGTTGTACACGAACTTTGGGTACTTCAATTTTTAACTTGCCAGATAAATATTGCCCCGTAAGCGATTTTGGATTTGCCAAAATTTCATCGTAAGTTCCTTCGGCAATCACATGACCACCGTGAATACCTGCACCAGGACCAATATCAATAATATGATCGGCAGCACGAATCGCATCTTCATCGTGTTCAACCACTAACACGGTGTTGCCTAAATCACGTAAACGAACAAGTGTTTCTAACAAACGGTCATTATCACGTTGATGCAAACCAATAGACGGTTCATCGAGCACGTACATTACGCCCATTAAGCCTGCACCAATTTGCGAAGCCAAACGAATACGCTGTGCTTCACCACCTGAAAGCGTTTCGGCAGAACGTGAAAGGCTTAAATAGTTCAAACCAACAGATACTAAAAAGTGCAAACGCTCACGAATTTCTTTGAAAATTTTATCGCCAATTTCGCCTTTAGCACCTTCAAGCTGAACATCTTGATAATAGTTTTCAGCATCACCAATCGACATTTTTGTAATTTGGGCGATGGTTTTATCTAAAATTTTTACATTACGTGAGATTTCGTTTAAACGTGAACCATCACAAACGTCACAAGCTGCATTCGATAAATACTGTGCTAAATCTTCACGGACATAATTACTTTCAGTTTCACGATAACGACGTTCTAAATGAGGCAAAATTCCTTCAAAAGCTTGTACACGTTTATGTGAGCGACCACGCTCATCGATATAACTTAAATCGACTTTGTCTTTGCCTGTGCCATATAAAAATTTCTTTTTAGTATCTGCATCAAGTTCATTCCAAGGCGTATCTACAGAAAAACCAAAATGATCTGCAACTTTTTGAATCATGCTGTAGTAGTAGGGGCGTTGTCTGTCCCAACCACGAATTGCACCTTGGCTAATAGAAACTTCAGGGTTTGGAATAAGTTTTTCAGCACTAAAATGGCTGCGTGTACCTAAGCCATCACAGGTTGGGCAAGCACCAAATGGATTGTTAAACGAGAACAAGCGTGGCTCTAGTTCGCCAACGGCACGGTCACATTCAGGGCATGAATGTTTTGCAGAGAAAGTACGATCTGCTTGCTCGCCTTTCATCCAAGATAAAATGGCAATATCGCCACCTAAACGGAGTGCTGTTTCAAAGCTTTCTGCAATTCGGTTGCCTAAATCATCACGGACTTTAAAGCGGTCTACTACAACTTCAATAGTGTGTTTTTTCTTTTTATCGAGTTCTGGAATAGGGTCAATGTCCATGACTTCGCCATCGACACGTGCGCGAACAAAACCTTGGCTTTGTAATTGTTCAAATAAATTGCTGTATTCACCTTTACGATCTCGCACCACAGGTGCAAGTAACATCAGTGCTGTACCTTCTTCAAGCGCTTTTACTGCATCGACCATTTCTGAAATGGTTTGAGCAACCATGGGTAAGTCATGTTCAGGACAAAAAGGCGTACCTACACGGGCATATAAAAGACGCAAATAGTCATAAATTTCTGTAATTGTTCCCACCGTAGAACGAGGGTTATGACTTGTCGATTTTTGCTCAATGGCAATGGCAGGGCTTAAACCTTCAATAGAATCTACTTCAGGTTTTTCCATTTGAGATAAGAATTGACGTGCGTATGCAGATAAAGATTCTACATAACGACGTTGACCTTCGGCATATAAAGTATCGAATGCTAAAGATGATTTTCCTGAGCCTGAAAGTCCCGTGATTACCACAAACTTGTCACGTGGAATATCGAGTGACACATTTTTTAAATTATGGGTGCGCGCGCCTCGAATACGGATATGACTTTGACTCATAAATACTTCTCAAAAAGGGTACGTGAATAAGGGTATATGATAGCGCATGAAAAATGTTCAAGTGCAAAATAAAGTAATTAAAACGTCAATTTATGACGGTGATTGTTTTAAATCTGACATAAATAAAAGCACAGTATAAAACTGTGCTAGAAAAAGGCTGAAAATTGCAAAAATTAAGCGATATCACATAAACCTGAATATGGTCGTTCAAAGATAGATTCGATTTCTTCAAAAGACTGTGTTTTGGCTTGTTGGGTTTTACTAAATGAATATTGAATGACTAAACGCTCAAGTTGAGATAAAAAATGCTCATATTTTTCTGTGAAGTTTTCGATATCTAAAAAATCAAAATTTAACTTAGGGTTACAGTTATATTGTCCAATAAAATTTAACATTAAGTCTTGAATTCTACGGTTGGTAAAATAAATTAAATATGTTGCGGCAGAGCCACAATGTAAACAGCCTTGGTTTAAGTAAATTTCATCATTTTCAAACCAGCACTGTCGCAATGTAATCATGGCGCGCATGGCTTCTGTACCTTGCGTTTCAATTGTCATATAGCTAACCCCAAAACCAAATAAACGATAATGATTATCATTTATAATATTAAAGTAAGCATAATTACAAGTTATAAAAGTGTAATTTTAACGATTGAAATGACAAATTCTATTTAGTTTAAAGATGCTGGTTTTTTATTCTTTAGATATTTGCTATCTCCAAAATTTAGAAAATTTGTCGTGAGTTATATCGTGTTATTTGCGTGGAAAAAATTAACCATCATTTACTCGTTTTAGTAACAGAACTTTCTTGTCGTAATTTTCTAAGCACCATTGATGTTTTTTCAGAATTTTTTCATTTACTAAATTCGCATGATGCTCAAATTCATAAAAACCAAATTTTTGATAAAAGTTTTTAAGATTTTCGAATGGTAAACAATAGATGGCTTTAAGATACTTTTGCTGAGCAAGATCAACTAAATAACTCACAAGCTCGTTTGCCAAAGATAAGCCTCGAAATTCATCTAGTATATAAATCCCTCCAATTTCGACTTCTTGTTTGTTTAGATAAACAATTCGACCAACACCAGCAAGCTTATCGTTATACGTTACGATTGCAATAATTTCATTGTCTAACGAGCTTGGTACAAAATCTATTTTTTGATATTGAGCATTAACCCATTCGAGATCGTTTGCAGTTGCTAATTGTATTGCCACGTTTATTCCATTGAATTAAATCAGTTTTGGATTAGATCACATGTTTATAAAGAGCACTATATTGAAATATATGGTTTATTTAATATCGTGTCGATTATGTGTAAAAATGAAAAGCATCGAATTAAAGCATTTCACTAAAATTAGAACTTTTTTTCATTTAGCTGTGAGAGTTCCGCATCTATTAAAATAAAAATCCGTATTTCGTTATACTATTGAAAAAGGAATTTGTGAAAAATAAATTATGTTTGGTTTGTTTTTAAAGTGCGTACTCGGTGCTGCTGTTGTCTTAATTATTGCAGTTTTGTCTAAAAGCAAAGCATTCTATATAGCAGGCTTAGTTCCTTTATTTCCTACATTTGCGCTTATTGCACATGTCATAGTTTCACAACAGCAAGGGGCAGAAGCTCTACAAAAAACCGCACTTTTTGGCTTATGGTCGCTTATTCCATATTTCATCTATTTATTTATGGTGTATGTACTAGCAACTAAAATGTCGATGTGGTCGTGTTTGGGACTTGCGACTTTGTGTTGGGTGGTGGCTGCGGCAGGCTTAATTTATGGTTGGCAGTTGTATCATCAGTAAATTTAAATTTTATTTAAATAAAGATTTTCATTGTGAGGGAATCTTTCCATTGAGCTTATATAGGTGAGGAGCTCATTGGCTACTTTTGTAACGGCAAAAGTAGCCAAAACCTTTCGTCATCCACTGAACTCGTCAAAAATAAATATTTTTCAGAACAGTCGCAGAAACGGAGTTTTTTAAATACCTGTTTGCCTCGAACAGCAGTGGATGACTTTGTCGCGTATCAATAAAAAAGCTCAGGTTTGTTTTTGCTATTAAGCATCTAAACCATTCCATTGTCTTTGATGGTAAGCACCATCCCAGAATAACCACTCAAGTTGTGCAGCACGTGTATAAGCCTGATGCATTTTCTCAAGCGTATCAGCATCAGCACGTTCAGCAATTGCATCTACAGTTTCAATGACTTTTTGTACGGCTTCGTGGAAGTCATCGCTTGCGTAAGTATCAATCCAGGCTTGGTATGGATTATTTTTGACAGATTTATTAACAATATCTTTACCTACTTCTGCATAAATCCAGAAACAAGGAAGTAAAGATGCTAAAACAACAGGATAGCTTTCAGCCCAAGCCGTTGCTTGTAAAAATGAAGTGTAATGATGGCAAGCAAGCGTAAGCGGAGTAGTTTCAAAATTTTCCGCAGAAATTTTAAATTGATCTAAAAATTCATTGTGCATTTCACGTTCAAACACAATCGCAAGTTTTGCCGCTTCAGAGAATTGAATAATTTCTTCTGCGCTAAATGCTTTTGCCGCACATACCGCAAGCGAGCGACCATAAGCGACTAAGTAGTGAGCATCTTGAATGACATAATGACAAAATGCGTCTTTATTTAAAGTACCTTGAGCAAGTTCTTGGTTAAAAGGGTGTTGCAGTGTTTTTTGATATAAATCTAAATTTCGTGACCAAACATCTTGTGAAAAGCTCATTTCAAATCCTATTTAGAGCATGTTGATATTGTTGAGCTTAATATAACAATTGTGCGTAGCAATCGTGTTGAAGAAGTATAAATATTTACATGGTTTCAAAAAATAATATGAAGGTTTTTGATTAATGAAAAAAAAGGATCATAATTGAGCAAAGTTAAATCAGTGAAGACTAGACTTACTTGATGATCTTCCACGGTAAAAACTATACAAAACAAGCCAACTACAGATATGTGAAATGTCTAAAACAGAAAATAAAAGTAAATTTTGTGCTGTATAATTTTACCAAATTTTTAATATTTAAATTATTTAAGGTCGTTTTACCATGTTGAAACATTTTGGTTTCTCTATTTTCTTTACGATCGTATGTTTAGCGATATCGGCATATTGGGGTTATACCCATGGACCAGAAGCTGGCATACAGACCATGCTTACAGCTTTAACAGTAACAGCAATTCTAGCCATTATGGAAGTGTCTTTATCTTTCGATAATGCTGTTGTAAATGCCTCAGTCCTACGCAATTGGGATCATTTTTGGAAAATGCTCTTTTTAACTGTGGGTATTTTGGTTGCTGTTTTTGGTATGCGCTTAATTTTCCCAGTTGCTATTGTTGCAGTAACAGCGGACATGGGTTTTGTAGAAGTCGTTCAATTGGCATTGAATGATCCAAAGACCTATTCGCAACGATTAATGGATCATCATCCTGAAATTGCTGCATTTGGTGGATCATTCTTATTGTTAGTATTTTTAAACTTCTTTTTAGATGAAGGTAAAGATACACATTGGTTTAAATGGTTTGAACGTCGTTTATCAAATTTAGCAAATGTTCCTGCAATGTCTGTTTTTGTTGCACTTATTGCTTTACTTGTTATGGCTGCAAATGTAGATGAAGCCAAGCGTTTAGTGGTGACAATGGCGGGTATCTGGGGCATTGTGGTTTACATTGGTGTTCAAGTACTGAGTCATTTATTGGGTGGTGAGCCTGAAGTTGATGAAGATGGCAATAGTGTAGATAAAAACGGTAATGTTGTTCCCGGTGGTGTAGTTAAAGCGGGTATTGGTGGTTTCCTTTATTTAGAAGTATTAGATGCGTCATTTAGTTTTGATGGTGTAATTGGTGCTTTTGCCATTACTTCAGATGTTGTTATTATTATGCTAGGTCTTGCAATTGGTGCAATGTTTGTACGTTCTATGACTATTTACTTAGTCGATAAAGGGACTTTAGATGCGTACATTTACTTAGAGCATGGTGCACATTATGCAATTGGTGCTTTAGCATTTATTATGATTGCAAGTGGTACAGGCTTACATGTTCCAGAAGTTGTTACGGGCTTAATTGGTGTAGCATTTATTGTTTGGGCTGTTGTGGCATCTATTCAATATAATAAACGACAAATGACATAACTTCTTTGTGATTAAGTTGTTGAGAAGCGTAACGTAAGTTGCGCTTTTTTGTTTTTTTAGATGGTGATCATCTATATTTAAAATAAAATATATGCCGAGATTTGCACCAAATGTCCTATAATCTTCCACAGAAATTAACGAGTTTTAACGACCTATGATGAATGCCCTAGAACGTCGCTCAACCTTTGCTTTAAGTAGTATTTTTGCCTTACGCATGTTGGGACTGTTCATGATCATCCCTGTATTTTCAGTGGTAGGTCAGGCTTATGAAGGGGCAACACCTGCACTGATTGGTTTAGCAGTGGGGGTTTATGGTTTAACTCAAGCTATTTTACAAATTCCATTTAGCCTTATTGCAGACCGCTATAGCCGCAAACCTTTAATTGTGTTTGGACTGTTACTTTTTGCTGTAGGTGGTGCAATTGCGGCAATGTCAGACACAATTTATGGTGTGATTGTTGGTCGTGCTATTGCTGGTGGTGGGGCAGTTTCAGCAGTGGTTATGGCTTTACTTGCAGATGTAACGCGTGAAGAACAGCGCTCTAAAGCCATGGCATTCATGGGTATGAGCATTGGCTTATCTTTTGTTGTGGCTTTTAGTTTAGGTCCTTGGTTAACGAGTTTAGTTGGCATTTCGGGCTTATTCTGGGTCACAACAATTATGGGATTGCTTGCCATTTCAATGCTATTTCTTGTGCCAAAAGTGAAGCGTCATCATAAAAACTTTCAGCAAGGTTATTTTGTACAGTTGAAAGAAGTGCTGAGAATGAAAGATTTGAATCGCTTACACGTTTCAGTTTTTTCATTACATTTGCTACTTACCTCTATGTTTATATATGTGCCTTTACAGCTCATTAACTATGCAAAAATTCCGCTTTCTAGTCATGGTTTAGTTTATTTACCATTATTAGTTATAAGTCTCTTTTTTGCATTTCCAAGCATTATTTTGGCGGAAAAATATCGCAAAATGCGAGGTATTTTCCTGACAGCCATTGTTGGAATTATTTTGGGCTTAATCTTTATGATATTTGGATTTGAATCTAAATACATTTTGCTTTTAGGTTTAGGATTATTCTTTATTGCATTTAATGTTATGGAGGCTTTATTGCCTTCATGGTTGTCAAAATCTGCGCCTATTCAGTCTAAAGCAACGGCTATGGGGGTAAATGCAAGTGGTCAATTTTTAGGTGCATTTTGTGGTGGTATTTTGGGTGGTCAATTGATCATGTTAAATAACACTGCAATGGGATGGGGCATATTAACGACAATTGCAATTGTTTGGTTAATCATTAGTTTTGGTTTATCGCAACCTCGTTATTTATCATCTTTGGTATTGAGATTGCCTGATACCAAACAAACAGATGAATGGACTTCTCAATTATTGGCAATTCGTGGTATTGAAGAAGTCTTAGTGATGCCCGATCAACAAGTTGCTTATGTAAAAGTTGATAAATTGCAGATAGATGATGCTGCACGACAACATTTAACGCACTTGTTAGGTAAAGAGGTAGTCATTTAATGAGAACTCTTATAAAGTAAAACATAGAATTGAATAGGAAGATAACAGCAAATGCGCGGCGTAAATAAAGTAATCTTAGTTGGTACTTTGGGTAAAGACCCTGAAACAAAAACATTTCCAAATGGTGGATCGTTAACTCAGTTTTCTATCGCTACAAGCGAGTCTTGGACAGATAAAAGCTCTGGTGAGCGTAAAGAACAAACTGAATGGCACCGTATTGTATTACATAACCGTTTAGGTGAAATTGCACAGCAATATTTACGTAAAGGTTCTAAGGTTTATATCGAAGGTTCACTACGTACACGTCAATGGACAGATCAAAGTGGTCAAGAGCGTTACACGACTGAAATTCGTGGCGAACAAATGCAAATGTTAGATTCTGCAAATCGTCAGCAACAAAGTGGTGATTCTCAAGACGGTTTTGCTCAACCACGTTTTAACAATAATCAAGGTGGTGGTAATAGCTACGGTAATCAAGGTGGTTACGGTGGTCAGCAAGCGGGTGGTTATAATAACCAACAGCAAGCACCTCAAGGTAATTATGGAAACAATGTTAATCAAGGTTTCCAAGCACCTAAGCCACAACAAGCTGCTAAGCCAATGGCGACAGCACCTTCAGATTTAGATGATGATTTACCATTTTGACATATACCTAAGTAATTTGTTAAGTTGTTATAAATTAATTTAGTTATTAATATGTAAAATCAAACACTTAAGATAAGAAAAAGCTTCTTTTATTTTGTAAATAAGAGAAGCTTTTTTACTTATTTCCCTCAACCATTTCATTAATTGACAATATGGAGAATGGCTTTCACCTATTTTAACAAGTGTGCCAAAAGCATCAAAAATAATGACTTTAGGTTGATAGGACATAGTATTTTAACTGTCTTTGCAATAACTCATATTTAGTTTAGACATTCACCAAGAAATAATCTTATTTCAGGTGGTGTTTCAAAAATTATGCTGATAAAAAACAGGTTGGCTTTTGATAGAATAGTGAGATGCAAATAACATTAGAACTCAAATGTCCGACCTGTCTAAGTGACAGTATAAAGAAAAATGGCTTCAAGCTATATGGCAAGCAAAACTATCAATGGTGCAACTCAGGTATTACCGGCAAGATATTACATTTAATGGTCAGAAGAAGCGGTGTAAGAAATATTGCTGAAGTTGAGCGTATCAGTATGGGCAAGGTATTACGAACCTTAAGCGAGTTGACCTATTAGATTCAGCTGAAGCAAAGCCACTACGAATGTCTTGAAGTAGATGAGTTTTGGGCTTTTTTAGGGAATAAAAAAAATAAACAATGGCTTATTTATGCATATCATCGAGAAACAGGAGAGATTGTTGCTAATATTGGGGGCAAAAGGGATTTAGCTACGGTCCAACGGCTTAAAGCTAAGCTTAAAAAATTAGGTGCTGAATATACTCGAATTACGAGTGATTTATGGGACAGTTTTGTCACTGCTTTTAAAAATTATAAGCAATCGATTGGTAAATTCTTTACTGTAGGTATTGAGGGTAATAATTGCAGAATCAGACATCGGATTAGGTATGTGTTTAGGAGGAGCTGTAATTTTTCGAAAAAGTTAGAACACTACTTTAAGACTTTTGATTTAACCTTCTTCTACATCAATAAAGGCTGCATTTAATCCTACATACTTTTTTAAACACAGCCTAAAACGATAATAAAGGCTTATAACTTTCTACTTTTAACCTCAATTAATAATGGGGGTATTACCTATTCAATTCTAAAAATTACAACTTTTAGGATGAATATGGATACTATTCATGTTTGTGTCTACTGTATTTTGCATTTTAGATTTTTAGTTATCTCTTATAACGCCTTATTTAGAGGTTTATAGGAGAATGTCTATTGTTATAAATGGTAAGGTTTAGCTTTTTACTTATACTTTTTATTCATATGGATTTTAAAAATGATAATTAATTGGCATAAAGGGTCAAGTAATAAGTTTTAAACCACTAAAAATATGTTATTAAAAAATAAAATGAATTAAAAAAAACCAATCAAATTAATCTGATTTATATCCTATTTATTGAATTATTCAATCATTTTGATCATCTAATCTCATAGGGCGAATGCTTGTATCAGATGATATTTCTTGTAAAATTTTTAACCAGTGAACATATATGACTCACTTTATACAGGTTATAAATTTCTCCCACGCTTGTATTTTTTTATCAAAGTTATTGTTCACTAAATTTAAAAAACTTTTTATGAGTGTATTTTCACTCATGAGTTTTATATCTCCTATTTTTATATATCTCCTGTTTTGTATAGGTATGCGTATTATCGGAATATTCTAAATAATTTTTGTTTATCAATAGTTTGAATTGTAATAATTCAAGCTAATGGATTACTTTACTCAATTTTTAGGATATCCCCATATTTTTGCACTTACAGAACTAAGTAGCTTCAAGGGTTATTCCGATGAAACCATCTTCTTTAGTTGTTCATGGCTTTAAATTAACGACTTTATCCTTGTCTTTAATGTCAACAATGACTATGGCTACTCCAATTAGTCTTACAACAAGCAAAGAGCAAATCAAAGATCAAAATATTGAAGTAACAACTCATAATTTTGCAATATATACAGAAGGTGCTAATGCACTTTCTGTTGTAGATTTATTAGTGGAAAACTCTAATATTAAATCAGGTCTTACATCAATTTTTATTGATAAAAGAAAGATGACAGATCCTGTAGGCAATACCAATGTTGTTGTTAATAATTCAAACATTACTGTAAATAATGCAGATGGTGATGGAATATATGTGGCGCCTGTTGGTCAGGGTAATGTAAACATCACTACAGATGATAAGACTGTTATTAATATTAAAGGACAGGGAAGTAGTAGCTTTGGTATTGCTGTTCAAGCCGACAAAGGCATGACAGGAAATATTACAGTTGATAATGCTGCAACGATTAATACCAATACAACGACTGGTTCAAATAATAGCGGTTTGTTTTTACAAAGCGGTGGATTTATTGATGGTGATGTGACGTATACAAATAGAGGTAAATTAACGATTTTACCTGGTTCACATGGTATTCATCTTAGCGTACGAGAAAATGTAACGGGAAATATTTCTGCCATTAATACAGGTGAAATTATTACCGATCCTGCTAAAAATCAGTTTTCTAGTGCAGGTATTTTTATTGAAGAAAGAGCTAATGTTGCAAACCCTGCGAATATTATCAATGCAGGAACTATATCTGGTTTTGCATCGGGAATTTTATCTAAGGCAAATAAAGGTGTGACTGCAAGCACCAATGTTGTGTTAGAAAATGGTTCTGTAATTGAAAATAATACGTATGGTATTAATAGTACAGGTCTAGAAAATACGAATATCATAGTTGAAAAAGGTGCATCTTTAGGTGCATTAAATACGGCTATTTATTTAAATAATGAAACGAATAATCAAACTTCTGGAAACGCCACAGCAACGATTCATAATGAAGGTGAAATTACTTCAGAATCGGGTAAATTAGTTGCGGCAACTGCCAATAATAATAGTGAAATAGCGCTAAATAACCAAGGTTCAATGGTTGGTTATGTTGAGTTACTTGGCACAGGAAATACTCAAGTTGAAAACGCGGGTATTTGGGATATGTCGGGTTATAAGAGTGTTTTTGGTAAGAATAACTCGTTAGTTAATACAGGCAACTTAGTTACAGCCAATGATAGTGCATTTGCTCAAAATAGTATTTTTGAAAATGTTGGTACTTTCATTAATGCTGGTAATATTATTTTAGAAAATAATAGACTGGGTGATATTACTGAAATTAAAGGTAATTACATTGGAAATGCTGGAACAATAAAGTTAGATACAATTCTAGAAGATGATAATTCTGCAACAGATAAATTGATTATTACTGGTGCTGCTACAGGTTCAACTACTGTTCAAGTAAATAATGTTGGCGGTGTAGGAACTGCGACATCTAAAGGTATTCTAATTATTGAAACAGGTTCTTCAGAATCTAATAAAACTTTTTCTTTAAAAGCTAATTATATCTCTGCTGGTTCTTATGACTATGGTTTGTATCTGGAAAATGAAGAAAATGCAGATAATTGGTATTTAAGAAATTATTTAGTAAATAATATACCTGAAGTACCTAAAGGACAAGAAGCATCAACACCAGTATATCTCCCTGTATATACACCAGATGTTGGGTCTTATTTAGCTATAGAAACAATGACGAATACTCTATTTACCTTAAGATTGGAAGATCGTGAAGGTGCAAGTCAATATCAAACGCTAGACGATAAAGAAAAAGCAAATGTATGGGTTCGTGCTTATGGTGGTTATAACGAATTCGACAGCATGGGCAACCAATTAAAAACAGAAGGTAATAGTTTTGTGACTCAAATTGGTTCAGGTTTGGTTTCTTTAGGTGAAGAAGATCAGTTTAATTTAGGTGCTATGGCTGGTTTTGCACGCTATGACAGTAAAACACGTTCTGAGTTAACGGGTCGACAATCTAAGGCTAAAATTGATGGTTATAGCGTAGGTTTATATGGTACTTGGTATGCTCATCCTGTAGAAAAACGTGGTGCGTATATTGATAGCTGGATTCAATGGAATAAGTTCAATAACAAAATTGATTCTGCAGACAAAAATCTTTATAACTATGATTCATCTGGTATTACCGCTTCTATTGAAGCTGGCGGTGATTACTTGCTGAATAAAGATGGTAAAAAAGATTGGTGGATTCAACCTCAAGCACAATTGATTTATCAAGGTGTACATGCAGATGATTTTACAGATGCTCAAGGAACCAATATTTATAATGGTTCAGATAATCTACAAGCACGTTTAGGTTTTAAAACTTACTTAGAGATTCCAACAAGCAAAACTAGCTTAACAAGTTATAGACCATTTTTAGCTTTGAACTATATTCATAATACTGCGCCGTATTCGGTTGTTATTGATGATGTTCGTTATGCAAACGAAAGTTCAAAAGACTTAGGTGAAATTAAAGTAGGTATTGAAGGGCATATTTCTAAAAATAGCCAAGTTTGGATTAATGCTTCATACGTTGGTGGTGGTCATAGTAATAACACTTACCAAGGTAATATTGGTTGGAAATATAATTTCTAAGTCATAAGTTTATTATTTAAAGATAAAAGGCACCTAAAAAAGGTGTCTTTTATTTTCATAAGCTTTGTTTGTCTGTATAAAAAGTCCCTTATTTAGGGGCTTTTTTACATCAAACTATTAGGCGATAAATTAACAGCAATGAGTTTTCCAAGTCAGGTAAATGAGATCCATGCACACGTAGCAGTTTTGAATAAATTTACAAAATTAGGTCGCCCTCATATCCAAGCTGTCTCTTAAATTTAGTTCATTTAGGAGAGCCTAGCTTTTTAAATCTTTATGTAAAAAGCTATTTTTAATCTATTTAATAGATATATCGGTTAACATTAAATTTCACATAAATTTATATATTGATTATATTTAATAAGATATTTTATTTTGGTGTATATATCCGTTTTAACTTTTAAAAATTAAGCCGTATTAAAAAAACCCTTTGATCTATCAAAGGTTTTTTTATTTTGTGAAAATGTAAAAAATCTATTATAAATACAGCATAAAACACGAATAATTATTTTTTGGGGAAATTAAATTGAAAAAATATATTGCGATATCGGTTCTGATGTTTACGACAACATGTTATGCAGCAACAACAGAAAATTGGGTCAAAGTCAGTACAGACGAATATGGTGAAACTTTTGTAAATTCAAACCATGTAAAACGTGTGGCAGGATATCCATCTGTTGTGGAATATGGCTATAAATATATTTATAAATATGGTGTGCCATCTTTGCAAATTGCACCAAAAGGCTATATTCAAGCTATACATCAAATTAATTGTAAAGAGCAGACAAAAGCGACCATTATGAGTCAGCGTTTTAAGCCGAATGGTAAAGCGATAGATACAGATACCCCCTTTTCAACAGTCTATTTTGAACCTATTTATGATTCTCATACAAATCTTATGAAAGTGTACAAATATGTCTGTAAGGCAAAAAAATCTTAATGCTGTATTAGTATCAATTTTTAGATCTTTATTTTTTAATATAAAAAGAGCATCAATATAGATGCTCTTTTTATTTATTTACTTATTCATTTATTATTTAATTTCAGTAATAAATTCTTCTGTAGGGCGACGTACTTTTTTTAATACGCTTAACCAATCACCTTCAGGCTGACGACGACCTAAAGCAAGTAAAGTACAAGACATTAAACCTTTCGATTTTAAATCTAATAATTCATCTAATTGGTTTTTATCGAAACCTTCCATTGGTGTCGCATCTACTTTTAATTCTGCAGCGGCTGCAATTGCCATACCAAAACCAATGTGCGCTTGTTTAGATGCATGATGGTGCTGTTGTTCTTCTGTGAAAGTAGAGAACAAGTTATTTAAACCCGCAACGACATCTGCTGTTTTGTCTAAAGGTAAACCACGTTCATTATTTGTATAGTCATAAATTGCTTGAATACGCTCTGGATCCATTTTGTCCCAAGCCGTAAAAACAAGTAAATGAGATGACTCTGTAATTTGAGGCTGATTGAATGCGATAGGTGAAATTTTTTCTTTTAATTCTGGGTTTGAAATAACAAAAATATGAAAGGGTTGTACGCCTGCCGATGTTGGAGCTAAACGAGCAGCTTCAACAATTTGATTTACAAGAGCAGGATCAAGTTTCTCGCCAGTCATACGTTTAGTTGCATAGCGCCAATTTAAAGCATTCAAAAGTTCCATATGTATTCCTATTTTTTACGAGTAGTGTTTAGGGATTAAAGTTGGTATAGCTCTTTTAGTGCAGATTTCAAATCTAAAGGTGGTCTACCTAATAAGGTTTTTAAGTCTGAACTATTAATTTCATATTGATGTTGTTTGATATCTACAACAGTTCCTTTTGTTAAATAAATAAGGAATTCAGGAAGATGGATATCTGTTAATAATTGTTCATACAGAATTTCATCTAAATCGATGTATTCAACTTTATGATGGCTAATCTCACTGAGGGCTTGAGCTACATCTGCATAGGAGTAAGCGACATCGCCTGTAATGTTGTACGTTTTATTTTCGTGATTGTCTTGCACAAGTAAGTTTGCAATTGCTTCACCCATTTCTCTGCGTAAAGCATAGGGAACTTTGCCATCTCCACCTGATAAATAAATACCATTTTCAAAGACTTTATTACCCACAATCATTGGAATTGCATCTGTATACATTGTATTTCGAACAAAAGTGAAGTCTAAGCCTGAAGCTTGAATATACTTTTCTGTCTCAAAATGGCTTTGCATTAAATCTTGAACATTTGATGTTTCAATGTTTTGAATGGCTAGACCTGTGTAAATAATATGTTTTACACCTGCCATTTTTGCAGCATCAATCACATTCTTATGTTGTTCGAAGCGGTTAAACTCCATTGTGGATATTAATAAAAGTTTGGTAACACCTTCAAAGGCATGACCTAAAGATGAGATTTGATTGAAATCACCGATACGAACCTCAATATTTTGTTCTATATATGGTACCGCTTTTTTTTCATCTCGAGCAAAAATAGCAAATTGATTTTTTGATGTAATTTTGCTTAATTGGGAGGTGACACTTGAGCCTAACTGACCTGTTGCGCCTGTAACTAATATCATGTTCTATCCTCTGATTTTTATATGTGAATAGACAATCTAATGAATAAAATAATATTTATATTTCTTCCAATATGTAGAGATATTCTATGTGGTTGAAAGAAATTAGATAATCTAATTATGTGACTTAAGTCAAATAATATGTGTGAATTGTGTTGTTGTAAAGGTAAATTTAAGCTTGCTATACTTGATTATAGTTAAATTATTTTTTGTATGAATAATATATAATAAATAAGTAAAGGCAGTTAAAAAACATGACGAATATCATTAATCAAGCTAGTTGTAGTGCTAGTTTTGTGGTTGCACTTAAAGATGCTTTAAACGTAATTAATGGCAAATGGAAACTGGCAATAGTTTGTACATTGCTTGAGGAACAAAGACGGTTTAAAGATATTGAGCATTTAATTACAGGAATTACGCCACGAATGGTGTCAAAGGAGCTGAAAGAATTGGAAATTAATGGCATCGTTAAAAAATTTGATGTCATCGAAAATGGTTTAAAGGTTACTAAATATGGTTTAACAGAATCGGGTAAAAACTTAGAAAATGTAATTATTACGATGGTTGAATGGGGGAAAGAGCATCGTATATATAGTTTGTTACCCAAGAAAGAGTAAGTTTTGATAAATCGCGCTTTAATTTGTAAAAACGATTAAATATATAAAAAAGTACTGTTTTACCAATATAATATATTTTCGTATTCTAGCTTCACAAGATAAGCACTTATATAAATTGAAGCTAGAGGATATCTCATGAGTTTAATTAACACGCAAGTAAAGCCATTTTCAGCAACTGCATATAAAAATGGTGAATTCGTTGAAGTGTCTGATAAAGACATGATTGGTAAGTGGTCTGTTGTATTTTTCTATCCTGCAGATTTTACATTTGTATGTCCAACAGAATTAGGTGATTTAGCAGATCATTATGCTGAATTCCAAAAAATGGGTGTTGAGGTTTATTCTGTTTCTACAGATACACATTTCACGCATAAGGCTTGGCATGATTCTTCTGAAGAAATCAAAAAAATTGAATATCCAATGGTAGGTGATCCGACTTGGACACTTGCTAAGAACTTTGATGTTCTTATTGAACAAGATGGTTTAGCTGATCGTGGTACGTTTGTAATTGATCCTAATGGAACAATTCAAATTGTAGAAATTAATGCGGGTGGTATTGGTCGTGATGCATCTGAATTACTTCGTAAATTAAAAGCAGCTCAGTATGTATTTACTCACCCTGGTGAAGTTTGTCCTGCTAAGTGGAAAGAAGGTGATGCAACTTTAGCACCGTCAATTGACTTGGTTGGTAAAATCTAATCAATGAATTAGATCAGTAAAAAGCCAGAACATTTGTTCTGGCTTTTTTGTGTCAATTTGAGTGTTATGCAATATAGCCTTGTGTGGATGTTGCATAGTTTCTAACGCCGTAAATAAGGTGATCGATTAACTTTTCCATAACAAGACGTTGACCTTTACGAGAAGAGTAAACAATTTGCACCGTACCAATATTTGAGCACCATTCAGGTAAAATATGAATTAAACGACCGTTGTGAATATCTTGTTCTACGGTTAATAAGGGTAAATCTGCAATACCTAAACCATCTATAGCGGAAAAATAAGCACCCGATAAATCATTACTTTTTATACGCGGATCTAAGTGAATATCAATTTTTTCATTATATTTTTCATTGTATAAAGACCAACGGTAATTGGTTTTTTGCGTACCTAAAACAATACTTGGGTAGTTATAAAGCTCCGTAATATGTTCAATAATATGTCCTTGTAATAACTCAGGGCTTGCAACCAAACAATGTGTTGTGCGAATAACATCACGAACAATAATGCTAGAGTCTTCGTTACTTTCGAAGTTTGTTCTAATGGCTAAATCGATATCATCATGCAAAATATCAACACGACGGCTTGTTAACTCCATTTCGACTTTAACTTTTGGATATTGCTTTAAAAATTGATTTAGTAGTGGACGAATTTGATATTTCATCATGACAGATGGGCAACTCAACTTCACTAAACCACTTGGCTCAAGCGTTTGTTTCATTAAAATATTTTGAGCAACATCTGTTTGTGAAATAATTTTTTCACATGTCTCAAAAAACTCTTGTCCTAAAGGCGTGACCTTAAAATGTCGGGTCGATCTTTGAATAAGCGTGACATCAAATTTATTTTCTAAATCTAAAATTCGACGGCTTAATTTAGACTTTGTAATATTGCTTGCTTCACTAGCTGCACTAAATCCACCATGTTTTACAACAAGGTAAAAGTAGTAATAATCATCAAATGAATGCATGTTCGCTCCGTACAAAGCAATATTTTGAAATTTGAATCCTCATCATAAAGGATATTATTTAAATACCAATTG
The DNA here is from genome assembly GCF_059515885.1 of Acinetobacter sp. FY683. Classification (NCBI taxonomy): domain Bacteria; kingdom Pseudomonadati; phylum Pseudomonadota; class Gammaproteobacteria; order Moraxellales; family Moraxellaceae; genus Acinetobacter; species Acinetobacter sp. FY683. The sequence continues at coordinate 32,875 of NZ_JCAKNA010000006.1, forward strand.
AAGAAATAATAAAAGCGATCAAAAGATCGCTTTTACATAGGAAACCGTAACTTATTTTTTGGTTGTATTTTGAACGTAACTATTAATTAAGTTACGGTAATCTGGAATGTGTTGGCTAAATAAAGCGCCTAAACCGTCTACATCGTTACGCCAATCACGATGTAACTCACAAGCTGTTCCAAACCAAGTCATAAGCTGAGCGCCAGCATTTGACATACGATCCCATGCAGAATCACGTGTTAAGTGGTTGAAAGTACCTGATGCATCCGTCACGACAAATACATCAAAATCTTCTTCTAGTGCAGATAAGGCTGGGAATGCTACACAAACTTCAGTAACAACACCTGCAATAATAAGTTGTTTTTTACCTGTTGCTTTAACAGCTTTAACGAAGTCATCATTGTCCCAAGCATTAATTTGTCCAGGGCGGGCAATATAGGGTGCATCTGGGAACATTTCTTTTAATTCTGGAACTAAAGGACCATTAGGACCATCTTCAAAGCTAGTTGTTAAAATTGTTGGAAGATTAAAATATTTTGCAGCGGCAGCAAGTGCTAATACATTATTTTTAAATTTATCTGGGTCAATATCACGAACTAAAGAAAGTAAACCTGTTTGATGGTCTACTAATAGTACCGCAGCATTGTCTTTATCTAAGCGAACATATGGCTTACCCATAATAGTATCCTCTGGTTTTCATATACGTAAATTTGATGACAAAAAATCTGGTCAATCTCTAGTGAATATTCATATTAATAGGATAATTTTTTGCTAGATAGCCCATTATTTAGGATTAATAATCTTATAAATAAGATAAAAGAGGCTTTTAAATTATATATTTCAATTTTTTTTCGAATAAATAAAAAATTGTTCTAATTATGAGATGCTGTTTTCTGATTCATCTGTTTTTTAAAGACTCTTTAAAACTTAAAATAAAGGTAAGTTAAATCCGAGCGTAGGAGCTTGAGATGAAAAAAATTATAGGTGTTTATCGCAACGAAAATATGCATTGGGTTGGAGATGGTTTTCCCATGAAAGGACTATTCTCTTATGATCGATTAGGTCAAGCGATTAGCCCATTTTTACTATTAGATTATGCTTCTCCTTATGCATTTGCACCATCTACTGAGCAACATGGTGTGGGTTCTCATCCTCATCGTGGGTTTGAAACCGTGACTATTGCTTATCAAGGTGAAGTGACACATAAAGATTCTGCTGGCGGTGGTGGCACAATCAAAATGGGCGATGTGCAATGGATGACAGCAGGGGCAGGTCTGGTACATGAAGAGTTTCATTCACCTGAATTTGCTAAAAATGGTGGTTTGTTCCAGATGGCACAATTGTGGGTAAATTTACCTGCTAAAGATAAAATGACAGCGCCCCGTTACCAAGCAATTGAAGCTAAGAATATTCCTGTTTTTCAATTTAAAGATAATGCTGGTCATATTCGTGTGATTGCGGGTGCATTTGAGAAGCTTCAAGGTTCAGCATCGACTTTTAGTTCAATTAATGTATGGGATGGTGAATTAGCTGTTGGTTTTAAAGAAATGATTCATGTCCCTGAGGGGCATACTGTGTTGTTTGTTGTACTTGAAGGTGAAATGCTATTAAACGGTACACAAAAAGTGCTAGATAGTTCCATCGTTATGTTTAGTAAAGACAGTGATACCGATATTCAGCTCGAAGCAACAGAAACTGCGAAGTTCTTAGTCCTTACAGGTGAGCCATTAAATGAGCCTATTCAAGGATATGGTCCATTTGTAATGAATACCAAAGAAGAAATTATCAAAGCTTTTGATGATTTCAATAATGGTAAGTTTGGAGAAATTCATGTAACACATTAATTTTTTTAAAATTGATGAATTGTCTTAGAGTATAAAAAAGCCCTTGAGTGACTCAAGGGCTTTTTTATACGCGCTGTAGTTTCGTTCTTATTTTTATTGTGTTTTTGTAGTTGTTATATTTTATTATTGTGATGTATTTATCGTTTTTGTTGGTGCGATAATAACCAATACGTAATTCTTTGTAAATACTTTTAGTGAAAAAAATTAAATTTATTAAATGATTTATATCTGTTTTTTCCAAATATCTCATAAAACCTCAATAAATTCTTGAGTTTGTGTACACATGGTTACAATGTAATTTTATGTGTATTTTGATAGGGCTGCTGTGGAATAGCACACTAAATTAATAATCTGGTAGTTTTTACTAACCGCTTTTTTAAATCTTTAGTTCATAATCTTAGAAAGTTTGAAAATAAAGATGGATTATATTTTGGATATTGCAGTCATTGGTAGTGGCATGGCGGGTCTCGCTACAGCAAGAATTCTTAAAGATGCAGGGCACAATATAACAATATTTGAAGCCTTATCTGGACGTGGCATGGATAGTCACAGTATGGAGTTTGAAGGTGGTTTAATTGATGCTCCATTGCGTGTAATGAACCCTCATCTTTGGAAAAATACGTTGAGCTTAGCCACTCACCTTGGTATTTCTACATATCCTGTTCGTACTTATATGGCATGTAGTTGGTTGTTTGAAGATAAAACTGAAACATGGTTGACTACAACACGTAGCCGTATTGGAAATTTTCCTATTATTAATAATCGGAAAGGCTTACAACAATATGGTTGGCGTTTAGTCAAAGGCATGTTGCAACTAAAAACGGCAATAGCAAAGTTTTTTAAATCAAAAGACCAAGAAATTACGCTTGCTGAATTTATTAATAATAATGATATAGAAGAAGTATTTTGGCATGGTGCGGTTATGCCAGTGCTTTATACCATTTGTACATGTGATCCAAAAACCATTGGTGAATGGCCTGCAAAACCATTATTAATATTTTTACGTCAGTTAACCGATGGCGATGCTTTATTGCGTTTACAAGGTGGCACACCTGCATTTGTAGATAAGCTTATGCAAGGTATAGAAATTAAAAGTGGTTCACCTATTCGTTGTGTAAAAGAGCTGGATGGCAAAGTTTTTGTTGAAAATGAAGCAGGTGAAAACCATTATTTCGATAAAGTTGTAGTGGCAACGCCAACAACAAAAATTGAATCATTTTTAGATAATGAACAATTCGCAGATGATATTGCATTATTAAAGAAATTTAGATTTGAAGATGGTGATTTGGTTATTCATACAGATCAATCTGCAATGCCACCTAAACGTAAAGATTGGGCTGTGTTAAGTTACATGATGGATCGTAAGTTCACTCGTCAGCAATTTACTGTTTGGCTTAACTCGATTGAGCCATCACTTGTAGGTAAAACGCCAATTTTCCAAACATGGCGTCCAGTGGTAGATATTGATCCGAAAAAAGTCATTTCTTCTGTGAAATTAACTCGTGCAGTTGTAGATTCGGACACTATTGCATTAAATAAAGAACTTCAAAAACGCCATAAAGCTTCAGATCGTAAAGTTTATTTCTGCGGTTCATGGTCTTGTGATGGATTGCCAATTTTAGAATCTGCAGTAACTTCAGCGATGAATATTGCAGAAAACTTTGGTGCGCCATTGCCGTTTGTAGGATTAAAACCTAAAGTTGAGGTCGCACCGCAACTTGGTTACTAAAAAATGAAATGGCTTCAAGCAATTCCAAAGATTTTTCCAAAACATAAATATGCAATTAATGCGAAGTTATTGGGAGATGATCATGAACTTGCTTGGAGCAATTTGGGATATTGGGAAGATGTAACATCTTCCTATCCTAAAGCTTGTCAGGCATTAGCAGATCAGCTTGTACAAGCGTTAGAATTATCATCACAAGATTTTTTATTAGACCTTGCTTGCGGGCAGGGGGCTAGTCTTCTTCATTGGCAAAATCATTATCAAATTCAAAAGATTGCTGCTGTAGAGCTTCAACAAGAATGCGTAGAGAAAATTCAAGCTCAGTTACTTTCTCCTATCGATATTTATTGTGATTCATTTTTAAATTTAAAGAATATTTCATTTCAACAAGAGTTTGATGTTGCTGTATGCATAGATGCAGCATATCACGGCAATTTGAATTCATTTCTAAAATCAGTCAATTCAGTTTTAAATTCAAATGGAAAATTAGGATTTCATTATTTGATGCTAGCCGATGAATGGCAAAATTTAAATTCATTCCAAAAGCAAAAGTATAAGTGGTTACTTAAAGCTGCAGATGTAAATTTAGAGCATTTAATGGTGTATCCAGAAATGAAGCAGACCCTAGAAAGTTATGGATTCAAAGACATTAAAATCATTGATCTATCTAAACAGGTGTTTGCTGGTTTTTCGATGTACGTAAACGATGTATTAAATTTAAATGTGAAAGGGAATAGCTTAGATAGTTTTAAAATTGAAATGACAGCAAAGCTATGTGCGAAATTATATGAAGATGGTTTGGTGAAATACGTACAAGTAACAGCTAAAAAATAATAATTAGAAGAAAAACACAAGCTGTAAAAACATCAAAGCCTCACTAAAAAGCGAGGCTAAGAAATGGTGCCGGCACACGGATTCGAACTGTGGACCTACTGATTACAAGTCAGTTGCTCTACCAACTGAGCTATGCCGGCGTTGTGGAATGCATTCTACAGAAAGTTTGCTTGAATGCAAGCCAAAAAATAAGCACTTAGCTCTGTTTTTAAGTTTTTTCGTGAAATTAAGAAAGAAATTTTCAATTTGGATTCATAAATCACTTAGCTCATTACAAATAAGCGATTTATGAATCGGTTTTAAATAAGGTGTTTAGTTTGAAATTATTTACTACGTAATATTCGGTCTAGATCTTGAGCGCATTCTTCTAATGTAAATGCTGTGTCTAGCTGCAGTTGAGGTTTTAACTCCATTGCGAGTTTTCTCCATTCATCGATAAGGCGTATAGCTTTTTGAATTTTGTGTTTATTTACGTCTTTAGCAATGGTAGGGGTATATCCTCCTCGTTTAGCGTTTTTAATTTGTTTGACATAGTTTGCGCTGTTATTCATGTTTGCTCCCCCGAATAGCAGTTTCTATATGTTGTGTTTCTTGGAGTAACGCTTTTTTTAAATATGAAGGTTAGAAGTAATATTACATGGTCACAAAGAGCGTATTTTTCGAATATTTTAAATACGTAGTTTTTTTGTGATAACTCTTTTTTAACATACAGTTGCGACCTTGTCTTTAATGTTTTTTACAGCAATTTGTAATAAAAAATGTCAAAAAGTAAGCAAGAATAGATTGGAAATATAGATTCATAAAAACACAATATATAGAAATTAAACTATTTAGAGTTCTGTGTGTTTTACACTTCATTTTCTTATTTTTAATATTTTGAAATAAAAAAGACCTAGATTCTATATCTAAGTCTTTGATAATTTGGCGGTGAGAGAGGGATTCGAACCCTCGATACGCGCAAACGTATACACACTTTCCAGGCGTGCTCCTTAAGCCACTCGGACACCTCACCATATAGGCGATGGATAATAACGAAAAAAAAATATTCTGCCAAGCTGAAACAATTGATTTAAAGAAAAACTTTTACGGTGGTGATATGATTCGCCAAAATACTGTCTAAAATGAAGACAAAATATGCAAAATACTGCGAAAAAAGCGGCATTGCCTGTTATTACTCTTGCAGCACTGGGTGTTGTATTTGGTGATATTGGTACAAGTCCACTTTATGCATTTCGTCAATGTTTCTTAACAGCGCACTTAGCAATTACAGATGCTACGGTGTTAGGTATTCTCTCTCTCATATTTTGGTGCATGATGCTGAGTATCAGCTTCAAATACGTCACTATTATCATGCGTGCAGATAACAATGGTGAAGGCGGTATTATGTCTTTACTTGCATTGAATTTACGAACGACTCGAATAGCTGAAAATAAGAAAATTTATTTGATTGCATTGGGCTTTATTGGCGCCTCTCTCTTTTTTGGTGACGGTATTATTACTCCAGCTATTTCTGTTTTATCGGCCATTGAAGGTATTAGTATTGCAACACCAATGTTTAACCATTGGTTAGAGCCACTTTCTATTGGTATTTTGGCAGGTTTATTTTTAGTTCAACGTCATGGTACGGCAACAATGGGCAAGTTTTTTGGCCCACTTACATTGTTGTGGTTTTTATCTATAGGTATTTTCGGGCTATGGAGTATTAGCCAAACACCATTCATATTAACAATGATTAGTCCGCATTGGGCGTTCAATTTTGTCATAAATGAGCCTTATATTGCATTTTTAACAATGGGTGCTGTTGTTTTAACAATGACAGGTGGTGAAGCGCTTTATGCCGATATGGGGCATTTTGGTAGATTACCTATTCGTTTAGCTTGGTTTATTATTGTTTTGCCATGTTTATTGCTGAACTATGCAGGACAAGGTGCATTATTACTACGTAATCCTGAGGCGATTGCAAACCCGTTTTATATGCTTATTCCACAGTGGGCTTTATTCCCTATGATTGGGCTTGCAACGGCAGCGGCAGTGATTGCATCGCAAGCAGTTATTACAGGTGTGTTTTCTATGGTGAATCAAGCGATTCAACTTCGCTATTTACCACGTTTAACAGTGCGTCATACATCTGATGTAGAGCAAGGGCAAATTTATATCCCATTTATTAACTGGGTATTATTTATTTCTGTATTAATTCTAATTTTACTCTTTAAAAATAGTGCAAACCTTGCAAATGCGTATGGCGTGGCAGTCACTATGACAATGCTATGTGGCACTATCTTAATTAGTGTATTAGCTTATGGTTTGTGGCGTTGGCCTCTTTGGAAAGTTATATTATTTGCAACACCATTTTTAATTTTAGATTTCATTTTTGTCGCTTCAACATCGCTTAAAATTGTGTCTGGTGGATGGGTACCAATTATGATTGGTGCTGTATTGTTTACCATTTTAATGACATGGAAAGATGGACGAGCACTTGTATTAAAACGTCTGGAACGAGATGCTTTGCCAATCGATTTATTTATTAAAAGTGTGAATTCGGGTAGCGAAACTAAATTTGTTCCAGGTGATGCAATTTTTCTTACTGGAACTCCAAACATTGTTCCTCATGCGATGCTCCATAATATTAAGCACAATAAAGTCTTACATGAACGCAATATTATGGTCACTATTATTACCAGAGATGTACCGTATGTTGAGGCAGAAGATCGAATAACAGTAGAAAAGCTAGATGAGCGTTTTTACCGAATTAGTATGTATTACGGTTTTAAAGATCAGCCGAATATTACACAAGCACTTCAACAGGCATATCAAGAGCTTGGATTTGATTTCGACTTAATGCAAGTAAGCTTCTTTATTTCAAGAGATCGTATTATTCATTCTGTTGGTGATGGTATGGCACCATGGAGAGAGAAACTCTTTATTTCATTGCAGCGTAATACAAGTCCTGTGAGTGATTTTTATCAAATTCCGACAAATCGTGTGGTAGAACTCGGAAGTCAGATTGAGATTTAATCCATAAGGTCTTACATGTTGCGCATAAAAAAACCAGAATTTATTCTGGTTTTTTTTATATCAAACAGCAAATAAGCGATTATTGAGCTGGTGCTTCAGGTGTAGCTGTTTCAGATGCAGGACTTTCATCTGCTACAGCGTCAGATGTTGCTACTTCAGATGCAGGAATTTCTTCCGTTACTTGAGTTGCATCACCTAAAATTTTAATTTTTCCACTAGCAGCCAATTCTTTTAATGAACCTGGTTGACCATTTACAGTAGTTGTAATTTTTGCTTGAGATAAACTTTCTAGAGTTTCACCTGGTTGAACAGCTGGTTCAGCAAAAGCTGCGATGCTAATAATGCCAGCGATAAGACCTAAACCTAAAATTTTAGTAGAACGCATAAAATACTCCAAGTAATCATGATTTTTTGCTTATTTTGTATTTTAATTTCTTACATTTTTAAGTTCTACTAAACATACGAAATCTCAAATAGATTACTTAAAAACTTTATATAAAAAAGACATGTTGTTACAACATAGTAAGTCTGTATATTTTTTTTGCCTATTTGTTGGACGATCAGATTTTGCAGCATATACAAGCTCTGTGGTGCTTGTTAATCTGCTCAAAAATTTATGTATATGTACAGTACTTGCAGATCTAATGGCGAAGAAGAGAACCAGTTCGAAGAATATTTTTACTCAACTTTTTGGACAGAATGGTTTAAAAGTTGTTTTGGGCTTAGTTGCCTCTGGAAGTTTTGCAATTGCCTTTGGACAAGAAAAAATTAGTCAATGGATTTCATTACCTTCTCTATCTTCTTCAAGTTCTGAATGTGCTGTTCAGTTTTATAAAGAAGCTCCACCATTTTTAGCGAAAGAGTCATTAAGTAAAAATACATATGCTCTGTGTTTTAATGGCTTTAATGTGATGTATTCAGGCATTTCACGCACTCCACTTTGGGTGGCTGAGGCCTTAACACCACAACGTTTAAGTCAAAAAATTCCGCGTGAAGATAGTTTTCATGAAGAACTAAAAGTTCCATTGGCATATCGTGCGACATTGGCTGATTATCGGGGTTCAGGTTATGACCGTGGGCATATGGCACCTAATGCAGATATGTCTACAAAAGCAGCACAGTCGGATAGTTTTTCGCTTGCGAATATGGTGCCTCAAGCACCTAAAAATAATCAAAAAGTTTGGCGTGAACTAGAAGAAGCAACGCGTGCTATTGTAACGAAGCAAAAGCATGATGTGTATGTGGTAACAGGGCCAACATTCACAGGGAAAAAATTAAAAACCATTGGGGCAAATAAGGTTATTGTTCCAACTGCAGTTTTTAAGGCGGTTTATATTCCTAAAACAGGTGCAATAGGCGCATATTACGCACCAAACGATAATTCGCTTATGGTGAAAGTTGTTAGTATTTGCTATTTAGAAGAACAATTAGGAATGAATATTTTTCCTCAATTGACTGAAGAGCAAAAGCGAAATACATATAAATTACCGTTAAAGGCAAATTTAGTAAAAGCGAATCAAGAAATTGCATACTCACATTGGGATGCAGAAAGTCAGTGTGCAGAAGATGTTCCAAGTGATCAATTGCTTGCAGTTCAAAAGCAGTTTAAGTCTGATGGTTTAAGCGCAGAAAATACAGATCAAAAAAGTTCAACTCAACCCAATATAGATCCAAACACGCAAGATGCAATTGTAAAACAGCTTGTAGAAGCACTATTACAATATATTTTACAGTTGATAAGATAGGTTTGAGCGCATACTATTTTAAATGGAATAATGAACATCATATTCACACAACAAAAAATAACGTGAGATAAATATGTTTAAAGCTTTTCAAAATGGAACAGAATCACATTCAATTCATGATCTTACAATTGAAAATGATGTAGATCGTGTCAATATTTATGGTAATTTGCAAATTACTAAAGATCAGGCGGGCTTGCAAGCAGCACTTGCATTACAAGCAGTTTTAAATCAGTTAGTACAGCAATTACAAAATGAAAGTGATTTACCAGAACATATTCAAGATAAAGATAGTGATGAAATTGAAAATCCCTTTTTATAAGTATGTGAATATGTTCCACATGGAACATAAAAAAGCCCACGATTCAGTGGGCTTTTTTATTACTGAAATGAGTAGGGTTTAATCTGATTTTTTAGCAACAAGGTTGTAAATTACAGCACCGATAATAGCGCCGATAATTGGAGCAATCCAGAAAACCCACAATTGGCTCATTGCAGCAGTTTCAGCAAAGAATGCAACACCAGTACTACGTGCTGGGTTAACTGAAGTATTTGTTACAGGAATACTGATTAAGTGAATAAGTGTTAATGCTAAACCAATTGAAATTGGAGCAAAACCTGCAGGAGCACGTTTATCTGTAGCTCCCATAATGACAATTAAGAAGAAGGCTGCTAATACAATTTCGATTACCAATGCAGACATAAGTGAATATTTTCCTGGAGATAATTCACCGTAACCATTTGTAGCGAAGCCACCAGTACCACTAAAACCAACTTGACCTTGAACAATGATATACAGAACAAGTGCTGCAAGTGTTGCACCTATCACTTGAGAAATAATATACGGTGCAAGTTCTTTGACTTCAAAACGACCACCTGCCCATAAGCCAATACTTATAGCAGGGTTAAAATGACCACCAGAAATATGGCCAAGTGCATAAACACCTGTTAAAACAGTTAAACCAAAGGCAAGGGCAACACCAGCAAAACCAATGCCCAGTTCGGGGAAGGCAGCAGCAAGAATAGCACTACCACAACCACCGAAGACTAACCAAAAAGTTCCTAGAAGCTCTGCTAAATATTTATTCATTTATATTCTCCAGCAATTTATTTTTATTGCTTTATTAAGATTTTAAATTATTTATATGTATTTATTGTTGCAAGCGAACTTTAGCGTTATTTTTAATCAAATTCAATTTTTTTAAACTTTATAATATTGATATATCTGTAATTTAAACTTTTTATTCTGTATTTTAATTTGCATACCTAATAAAAAAGAGTGCAGATAAAGCACTCTTTTTTATAAAGATAATCGACTTTTAAAGACGCATTTCAATACCTTGATCGGCAAGATATTTTTTTGCTTCAGGAATAGTGTGCTGACCAAAGTGGAAAATAGAAGCAGCAAGAACCGCATCTGCACCACCTTTTAAAATACCATCAGCTAAGTGCTGTAAATTACCTACACCACCAGAAGCAATTGTAGGAATCGTTACGCGATTGTTAATTTGACGCATCAATTCGATGTCATAACCTGCTTTAGTCCCATCGGCATCCATTGATGTAATAAGGAGCTCACCTGCACCAAAGTCTGCCATTTTAACAGCCCAATCAATCGCATCGATACCTGTTGGTTTACGACCGCCGTGAGTGAAAATTTCCCATTTGTTTTCAGCGGTTTTTTTCGCATCAATAGCGACAACAATACATTGTGCACCAAAACGCTGAGAAGCCTCTTGTACAAACTCTGGATTGAACACAGCAGCTGAGTTAATGCTGACTTTATCTGCACCAGCATTTAACAATAAACGAATATCTTCAACTTTACGTACACCACCACCAACTGTTAAAGGTACAAATACAGACTCAGCCATACGCTCTACGGTACGGTAAGTGGTATCGCGACCATTTGAGGTTGCGGTAATATCTAAGAAGGTGATTTCATCTGCACCTTGTTCGTTATAACGACGTGCCACTTCAACTGGATCGCCTGCATCACGAATATCTAAAAATTGAACACCTTTGACTACACGGCCATTATCTACGTCTAGGCAAGGAATAATACGTTTAGCAAGCATAATTTTTTCCAATAATTACAGCATATTACGAAACTGACCTACGGTTGGTGCTACACCTTGGTAGATGGACAATGTATTCTATCAAAAATATGTAAGTTTTTTCGCAGGTTTTCTATGTCGGTTTATACCACTTTGACTTTATCGGAAGTTCAGGATTTTGCTACGCCTTATGGATTAAAGGTAATAGACCTGATTCCAATTCAGGGAGGAATTCAAAATACCAACTATTTTGTAGTTGTTGAAAGTGGTCAACAGTATGTATTAACCATATTTGAAGAAATGGATGAACGTGGAGCAGGTGAGCTTGTACCTGTGCTTGAACATTTAGGCAAAGCTGGTTTGACAGTACCTGTGCCATTAAGTCATTCAGGTAAAGCAATTCATACATTAAAAGATAAACCTGCACAAATTGCACCACGTATGATGGGAGAACATCCCATGCCAACTTCATTAGAGCAAGCGAAACAAATTGCAGTTGCTCAAGCAAAAATGCATGTTGCTTTAAAAAACTTTCCATTGGAACGTGCGGAATATCGTGATCATGCTTATTGGCGCAAGGTCTCTCAAGAATTAAAACCTACATTAAATGTTGCAGACAAAACATTATTGAATGAACTTTTAGGTCTTTATGATGTACTTTCAGCAACTTATCCTGATCGTCCGAAAGGCTTCATTCACTCGGATTTATTCCGTGATAACACGTTATTTGAGGGTGATGAGTTAAAAGGTATTCTCGACTTTTACGAATTAAATAAAGATGAATTTTTATTTGATATCGCAATTACTTTAAATGACTTCTGTACAGAATATCCAGATGTACATTTAAATGAAGATCGTGCAATTGCATTCTTAACTGCTTATGAAACCGTGCGCCCTTTAACTGCTGATGAACGTGCATGTTTAGAAATTTACTTAGCGATGGCAGCAGGTCGTTTCTGGATGATGCGTTTACAAGTTGCTCAAAAAAATGCAGCGGAAGGTCGTACTGGTGATGATATTTTGCAAAAAAATCCTTTAGAAATGCGTAATATGCTGATCGAAAGATTAAAGTTTGTTACTGCTTAAAAGGAAATGTGAAAATGCGTGATCAAGGGCGACTGGTTGAGTGGTTTGATGATAAAGGTTATGGATTTATTCAACCGAATGATTCAAATAAAGGTCGTGTATTTTTACATATTAAAGATTTTTCTCGCCAAGGCCCACGTCCAATCGTGGGTTGTGCATTAGATTATCAAGTAATTTTAGATGAAAAAGGGCGTTATAAAGCACAAAAAGTTGTGTATTTAAAAGCGGCTCAAGCTGTTAAATCTAAAAAAACTTCATCTTCAGCAAATATTGTCAAAATGAACAAGAAAATACAGCCAATGCAAATGTTGTGCATTGCGTATATTTTATTTTTGGCATTGTTAACGCTAATTGGTCTATTAGATGGAATTTTCTTGTTATTTATAAGCTTAATTAATGCAGCGACTTATTGGTTTTATTCACAAGATAAAGAAGCTGCTCAGCTTAATAAACAGCGTGTTCCTGAAAACTCGTTACATCTTCTCTCGTTTTTAGGTGGATGGCCTGCGGCATGGCTTGCGCAAGAAAAACTGCGTCATAAAACACAAAAACAACCATTTAGAAAGATTTATTTTTGTACTATAGTTTTTAATATTCTTTTGATTGTTTGGTTGGTTTCACCATTAAATAGTTTTTCTGTTTAATAAAATATAACTCTTAGAGGACATAAAATGACTTATTCAATAGATCAAGATTCAAATCGTACACTTACGATTGTTTTATATGTTCTTTATATTGTTGCAATTTTTTCAGCAGGTGTTTTGGCAATTATTGCATTAATTATTAATTATATTAAGCGCGATGCCGTTAAAGGTTCAATTTTTGAAAGTCATTTCACGTGGCAAATTCGCACTTTTTGGTGGTATTTAATTTGGAATGTCGTTGCTTTTGTTCCATTCCTATTTTTATTCTTCACAGGTGAAAATCCAAATGCCTTTGTTGGTATTGCATTTGGTGCTTCTGCTTTTTGTGTCGCAATGATTGCTCTTTCATGGGTTTGGATTGTGTATCGTGCAATTCTTGGTTTAATACGTGTGAATGATAATAAGCCAATGTATCAAGATTAATTTTTAAATAATCATAAAAAAAGAGCTAATTTATAGCTCTTTTTTTTGATTTTTCTGATTTAAAAATTTTGGTCGCCATTCACTTAATATTACACCTAGAACAACACAGGCACCGCCAACAAGGGCAAGTAACGGTAAGCGTTCACCTGCAATACGCCCAATAAGCGCAGCCCAAACTGGTTCACCTGCATAAATAATTGCAGCTTGTGAAGATTCTACAGATTGTTGTGCCCAATTCATCACAAGTTGAATACATGCACTTGCACAGCCTAAGCCCAATAAAATAGTGATAAGAATCCAGTTAAATTGTGGTAAGCCTTGCTCACCCAATAGCGGACTCATTATGAAACAAAATAGAGAGGCAAAAATAAGCTGTAAAACAGTTACTCGTCTTACATTTACTTTTCCAGCAAAATAGCCAATAAAAATAATTTCGAGAGCAATCGCAATTGAGCCTAAAATCGTAATGATTTGTCCAAAATGCAGCTGAACTTGTCCGAAACCATTTCCTGTTAAGAAAACTAATCCAATAAAGGCAAAGATCACTCCAAGCCAAGTCATAATATGTGGTTTATTTTTAAAAATGAGCCATATAAAAATTGGAACTAGGGGAACATAAAGTGCGGTTAAGAAAGCAGATTCGCTGCTACTAATGGTTTGTAAACCAATGGTTTGAGTACCATAACCTATAGCGATTACAGCACCAATTACAGCGCCCGCAAATATTTCTTTGCTATTAAAATTTTTCAGATATTTTAAAGAAAGTAGGCTAACAGCAATTGCAGCGGCAGCAAAACGTAGCGCCACAAACATAATAGGGTTGCTAAAATTCAGGGCATATTGAACAGTAATAAAACTGCCACCCCAAATGATGGTAATAAAAATGAGTGAGAGTTGAGGGGCTTTGGCTTTCATCCAAGCCGTGGTATTGGAAGACATGAGATCATCTAAAATGGGAAATTAAAAATCAAATAAAAAAGAGGTCCGAAGACCTCTTTCACATTTTAAAACTTATAACGATTGGTCAAGTAGAAGCTGTGCTTCACGCAAGTTAAGCGTGTTTTCATAAATAGCACGACCTGTAATTGCACCTAAAATGCCAGGTTGACCTTTTAAGTTACGAACGTCATCTAGGTTCGTTACACCGCCAGAAGCAATTACAGGTAAACCTGAATAAGTCGCAAGATTAACGGTTTGTTCTACGTTAACACCTTGCATCATGCCATCACGTGCAATGTCTGTATAAACAATGCTAGAAACGCCTGCATCTGCAAAACGCTTAGCAAGATCAGTTGCTTTTACATCAGTAACATTTGCCCAGCCATCTGTTGCAACCATGCCATTCATTGCATCAATACCAACAATGATATGACCTGCAAATTTCTTACAAGCTTCTTCTACAAATGCAGGATCTTGAACTGCTTTTGTCCCAATGATGACAAAAGAAACACCAGCTTCTAGATAATGCTCAATTGTTTCTAAAGAACGAATACCACCGCCAATTTGAATTGGAAGCTCTGGTTGAGCTTTACAAATTGCTTCAACAACAGGTTTATGAATAGGCGTACCTGCGAAAGCACCATTCAAGTCAACTAGATGGAGACGACGTGCGCCTTCGTTTACCCAATGCTGTGCAGTTGCTACTGGATTATCAGAAAATACAGTATCGTCTTCCATACGACCTTGTTTTAAACGGACACATTTGCCATCTTTCAGGTCAATTGCAGGAATGATTAGCATGCTTTCGCTCCAAGCCAAATCTTGATGAATTTAATGGCGACAATCTTAACAAAGTATTGGCAATTCTCTAAGCATCTGATGATGGTTTTATTTTAATCGGGCGTATTCGGAGCTTTAAATTGGTGTTGGGAATGTCTTTTGGCAATAAACCTAAGCGTAATAGCTCTTCAAAAACTAAAACTGCACCGTAAGCATCTGCTGCTGCATAAGAAATTTGTGGTGGGCTCAATTCTTTCTTTGCCCAGTTTGATGTGCTTATTTTTTTAGATTTAGGAAAATGCAGGTTAAATAATATTGCAATCGCATTTTTAAGCCCAACTTGATTTTTATATCCAAAGCTAGAAAAGCATTTAGAGAGTTCAATAACGCTGTTGAGTTCTATGCCTTTTTTTCTGAAAAGATGAGCATCATTTTTTAGTCCAAAACCAACTTTAATTTGGTCTCGATTGCTAAAAATAGGTGCTAAAAATTGAATAATTTCATTGTTTACTTGGAATAAATAGGCTTTTTCTAATGTGGCTAATTGAATAAGGTGAGGGCCTGTTTGTGTTTCGCCTTTGGTAAATGTGGGTTTCGATTCTGAATCGAAGCCGAATAATGCTGTGCTATAAAGTTCTTCTTGTAATGCTAAACATTGATCGAGTGTTTTTAGCACAATAATTTGATTCGAAGATAAGTTTTTAAATAAAGGAAGCTTTGAGATTTCCTCTTTGGATAATAAAGCAGGTTGTCGCGCTTCCATATAATTTCAAACTTAAATCAATAGTTTTTGAGATTAAAGGGTTTTGAGTGTTTAAGCAAAAATAAAGCCCACCGAAGTGAGCTTTTTTGAATTCGTCTGAAAAATTAGATTTTCCATTCCACAAAGTTTTTCAACAGTTGTAAGCCTGCTGTATGACTTTTTTCAGGGTGGAATTGAGTCGCGAATAAGTTCTCTTTATGAATTGCTGTACAGAACTCAAGACCATAATCACATGTTGCCGCAACAATAGATTTCTCTTGTGGTTCAACATAAAAGCTATGCACAAAGTAAAAACGCGCATCTTGCTCAATGTCTTTCCACATTGGGTGGCTTGGGTCAGCTTGACGAACTTGGTTCCAACCCATGTGAGGTACTTTTAAACCATCAACATCGGGGAAGCGTTTTACACTACCTTCAAAAATACCCAGTGCATCTGCACCGCCATTTTCTTCAGAATGTTGCATTAATGCTTGCATGCCTACGCAAATTGCGAGTACAGGCTTATTGAATACGGCATTACGTACAACGTCATCAATACCTGCTTCATGCATACCTTGCATACAGTCACGCATTGCGCCCACACCTGGAAATACAATTTTGTCTGCTTGTGCAATTAACTTTGGATCATTTGTCACATCAACAGTTGCACCCACATGTTCGAGTGCTTTAGCTGCCGAGTGAAGATTTCCCATGCCATAGTCGAGAAGGGCAATACGGGTCATTACAAAGTACCTTTAGTTGAAGCAACAGTATTTTCAGCACGTGGATCTACTTCACATGCCATACGAAGTGCGCGAGCAAATGCTTTAAATACGCTTTCGATTTGGTGATGACTATTTTTGCCTTTCAAATTATCAATGTGAAGCGTCATTAATGCGTGGTTCACAAAGCCTTGGAAAAACTCAGAGAATAAATCTACGTCGAATGTACCAATACGAGCACGTGTAAACGGAATATCCATCCATAAACCCGGACGGCCTGATAAATCGACAACTACGCGACTTAATGATTCATCAAGTGGTGCATAAAAATGACCGTAGCGTTTAAGGCCTTTTTTATCGCCTAATGCTTGTGCAAAAGCTTGACCAAGTGTGATACCACAGTCTTCTACAGTGTGGTGATCATCAATTTCAAGGTCGCCATCACAATGAATATCGATATCAAATAAGCCATGTCGCTTGATTTGATCGATCATATGATCTAAAAAGGGAACACCTGTATTGAGGGTGCCTTGACCCGTACCATCAAGATTTACACGAACACGAATTTTAGTTTCGTTGGTATTTCTTACCACTTCACTGATACGTTGCGTCATAAACACGTTCCTCAAAAACGTCGAAATGATTGATATAAAATATTTTTAGCGGTGACTAAACACTGCATATTAGATTGCTCAGGAGGGTTAATCAATGCCTATTAACGTACATGCCAAAACTTCTATTGAAAATGACGAAGTCCGTACTCAGCTTGAGCGACTGTATGACACCAGCCCAGAGTTTGCAGATGGGAAAGATGCCACAGAACAACTTGAACAAAACTTAGATCAGTATACCTTACTTTACATTGCAGAATTTAATACAAAAATTATTGGTGCTGTGTGGTGTACAGGAAAAGATGACGCACGAACGATTGAAAATATTGTTATTCATCCTGCTAACCGTGGGCGTGGTGTTGCTGAGCGCTTAGTGAGTGAAGTATGCAGAATGGAAGAAGAAAAAGGTGTGACAACATTTATTCCAGGTTGTGGTGCAATTCATCGTTGTTTAGAAAGTTTGAATAAGCTTTAAATTGCTACGTAAGCATTAATTAATTGTTTGTAAATTAAGCGATATTCAAATTAAATTGCTGAATGTGATTTAAAAGTGAACATTTGATTGAATATCAAAGAAAGTAACTTGACGTGTTAACGCTGAAACGGTTTAATACGCGTCATCGGCGTGATAGCTCAGTAGGTAGAGCAACGGATTGAAAATCCGTGTGTCCCCAGTTCGATCCTGGGTCTCGCCACCATATTCAAACGTGAAAGCGTTTAAAAAAATCTCTAACAATAGTTGGAGATTTTTTTTGTGCAAAAAAAAAGCATTTAAATAAAAAAGTTAGGATTTATATTGACTATTATGTCGAGATACGGCTTAATACACCGCATCGGCGTGATAGCTCAGTAGGTAGAGCAACGGATTGAAAATCCGTGTGTCCCCAGTTCGATCCTGGGTCTCGCCACCATATTCAAAAAACCTCAAACAATGTTTGGGGTTTTTTATTGCTTAAAATTTGTGTCTAAGCATTGTTTTACTAGATAAATTCGCTAAATTAAAAATTCCAATCATGCGAATATTCGAATTAAAATGAAAGATTTATTTTCGAACCATAGTCAGCTTTATCAAAAAGCACGTCCTTGTTATCCGCAAAGTATCGCCAATGAAATTTTAAAATATGTTGAATATATAGAGCTTGCTTGGGATTGTGGGGCAGGTTCAGGGCAATTCACACAAATATTAAGTCCATATTTTTCAAAAGTAATTGCAACGGATTTAAGTCAGCAACAATTAGATCAAGCACCTGTATTAAGCAATGTGCAGTATTTAGCGCAACCTGCGGAAGAAAATGATTTTCCATCGGCATGTTTTGATTTAATTACAGTAGCGCAAGCTATCCATTGGTTTAATTTTGATGACTTTTATAAGGAAGTAAAACGAGTACTGAAACCGAATGGTGTTTTTGCTGTAGTTGGATACGGCTTAATTCAGGCGAAAAATGAGAAACTTCAAAATGCGATTCAGCATTTATATTTTGAAACTTTAAAAGGATATTGGGATGTTGAACGGCATTATGTAGATGAATCTTATTTAACAATTCCATTTCCTTTTCAAGAAATTGAGATGCCAAAATTACACATGGAATATGAGTGGTCTGCTATTCAATTGTTAGATTATTTTAGAACATGGTCTGCAATAAGGCATTATCAAAAGCAAAATGTAGATGATCCTTTGGCAGAATTAAAATACTTATTCAATCAAAATGATGTTGTTTATAAAGTTCAATTTCCAATCTTATTACGCATAGGGCGCTAGTCTTGGATCGATATATCAGAAATAAGTCGTTTGCCAAAGCATACAACCTCAACTTCTTCATATCCTAATTGTTCATAGAAGTTTTGAATGTCGATATTGTCTTTACGAACCAACAATTGCAACTTTGGGCAGCCAAGTGCAATTAAACGTTTTTCAAGTTGCTGTATAAGCGCTGTGGCGATGCCATTGCGTTGAACGTGAGGATGAACTGCTAAATAGTTTAACCAGCCTCTGTGACCATCGTAGCCACCCATAATTGTAGCAATAAGTTCGTTATCTTTTACTGCGACTAAAAATAAATCATCCTTTTGAGCAACTTTTCTGAATATATCAATTTCAGGATTATTCCAAGGGCGTGTTAAATCACAAATTTCCCAAAGTGAAATAATATCGTCTAAATCTGTTTCTGCAAATTGTCTGATAATAAACATATTTGTTTAAAAGTGATCGAATAAGGATAGTTTGAGATTAGTTAAAATTGTATGAATAGTAAACAGTTTTTAGATGTTGTAAAGTTAAAGTAAGTTTGAAATTTTACATAAACAAATATATTGTGTGATATTAATCACAATAAATATTAAAAATGAAAGATTTAATTACTAAAGGTTCAATGACAGATCACGGTGGAATTATTCAGGAAGGAACTGATAGGTTTATGGTCGAAGGCTTACCCGTTCATCTTGAAGGAATGACGCACTATTGCCCAACTTGTAAAACGATGTCTACAGCAAAATCTATGAAACCTAGTTTCATGACGGTTGATGGTAAAAACATTATCGCTGTAGATGACATTTCATCATGTGGCTCTCGTTTTGTAGATTCTAGTCAAGGGCTTGCACGAAGAGAAGCAGGGTATAAAAGTAATAGTTCTTCTTCATTTCTAGAAGCACTCAAAAGTTTTATTAATTCTCCTAGTAAAGATGCCTTTGACGAACAAGTAGCTACAGATTTTAGCTTTGCTGAAGGAATGCCATATTTTATAGAAACCAAAGACGGACGCATTTTTAAGGGCGTCATTGGTGATGATGGAAAATTACCTCGTGTACCAACCCCAAATAATGAGCCATATAAGCTCTTTCTTGGGGAAGAAGCAATTGAAAAAGGTGCGGAATAATGGGATGGTTTTCTGCTGATGTGGAAACAAATGTTAAACGTGGTTCCGTTGCTTCGTGTAGCTCTGTTGGAATTGTTCCAGTTATTTTTAAAGAGCTGTGGTTTAATTATGAAGATGGAGACCCTCCTTACCAAATAAATGGTAAACCCCCAAAGGGATTTGAAAATCAATGTGCTATTCGCATGAGTGTTACGCTGCATAAATTAGGCGTAAAAATGCTTACATTCTCATCAAAATATATAAAACCTGAAAGAAATGAGGCATCAATAGGGCGAATAGAGCTAAATGGAAAGGCAACAGCCACGAGAGCCAATGAATTTGCACAATGGTTAAATACTAGACCTATCTGCGGAATTGGACCTGCTGAAAATATCACAGGCGAAGATTGGAAGAAAAAAATTGAAGGTAGAACAGGTATAATTTTTTTCGGAGACTATTGGCAACGAGATGATGAAACTGTTGATAGTGCAAGCGGTGGTCATGTAGATCTATGGAATAAAACTCGACCTACTAGTAATTGGACTGTGTTTTTTAGATTCACTCTTGGTATTGATAGTATGCGTGTTGGTCGCTATCAGTATGTGAATTATGGTAAAGCTAAACGTATTTTATTTTTTGAAGTTAAATGATGAAAAAATTTATTTTCCCCATTTTAGGTTTTTTAATAACAATTATATTAATGCAGCTTTCATATGAAATCTTCACTTTTGCTTTTGATGATAAATATCCTTGTGCAGAAGGATGTAGTTCGGAATTCAATAAATTTTTAATGATATATACATGGTCCATGTTTATCTTGGGTGCAGGAATAGGGTATTTTTATGCCATAAAAAAAGTAAACTGGATTTTTATCATTTTTATCATTTTTACATTTCTTTTATTGTCATTTCCTTTACATTGGTATGCCTCTACTTATGGTTACGGCTTGAACCTAAGTTACTAAAGCTGAATTAAGATTAAAGGAAAAACTGGAATTATTTTCTTTGGTGAATATTGGGAGAGAGATGGCGAGAGTCCTGATGTTGCAAGTGGTGGGCACATTGATTTATGGAATAAAAATACTTTAACACCTAGTTTTGAATCTTTTTTGCGTTTTACTCTAGGTTTAGATTCTGCAACTTTACTGAATATGTATAATTTAGGCAAAGCTAAACGTATATGGTTTTATGAGGTGAAGTAGTATGAAAAAAACCATCTACCCTATAATTACAGTACCTCTTTTAGCTATAACTCTTGAATACTTATATATCCCCTTTACCACTTTTACTGAATACCGTCCTTGTTTAGAAGGGTGTAGTAGTATCTTTAAGAACATTACAATTTCAATATATTTAACTGCATTCGTTGCGATGGGCGTTATAAGCTATTTTTGCGCTGTAAAAAAACTAAATAAATGTCATTTGCTTGGTTTTTTTATATTTATGATCATATTGCGTATCTTTCTTTTGTGGTACGCCTCTATTTATGGGTACGGACTAAACTTAAGTTACTAAAAATTAATCAACATCAAAGTGATTTAAATAAAGCTAAAAGAATATGGTTTTTTGAGGTTAAGTAAAGTGAATTTTATTAAACATCTTCTAATATCATTACTTTTGATTATTAGTTTTTCTATCATTTATTGGCTTTCAATTCGATACTTTTCAGATTGGATTTTTTTAACAAATGCAAAAGCTGATAGTGAACCACATAAAGCAAATTTAATATTTAATATATGGATTTTTAGCTCTATTGCCATTTTATCTCCTATGCCTTAATCATAAAAAGACGTTAATAACACCGAAGTTATTAAAGCCCATTTTTTTTGAGATGGATTGATGAATAAATACATATTTGCCTTTTTGGGTGTTGTTTTAGCCGTAATATTGGTCCATTTAGTTGATTTTATTTACTTAAGTGCAATCAATAGAAATACTTGTGTTGAAGGGTGTAGCGCACAATATAAACGCATTTCGAATTGGCTTTTTATTGTTATTCTTATCATAAGTGGAATACTAGGATACCTTAGAAAACTTAAAAAAATATCTTACCTTTTGATTTTAGTGGTAATGATTTTCATGCTTCTAACTTGGTTAATAAGAACATGGTATGGTTTAGAATATGGTTACGGATTAAATTTAAGTTACTAAAATGAATTGGTATATTTGATCAGAAATAAAAAACGCCCTAATAAGGGCGTTTTTTTAATAATGCTAAATCTTATGCTTCAGCAAGTTCTTCAGCTTCTACAAGCATTTTACCTTGCTCTTCGAAGTTAGAATGCCAAGACAAAGCTTCACGTAAGATGTGAGGAGTTTGACCGCCTTTAGCACATGCACGAGCGAAGTAATCGTTCAATGCACCTTGGTACATTGGGTGTACACAGTTATCGATGATTGCACGAGCACGTTCACGAGGTGCTAAACCACGTAAATCTGCAAGACCTTGTTCAGTTACTAATACGTCAACGTCATGGCAAGCATGGTCGATGTGAGAAGCAAATGGAACAACAGAAGAAATAGCACCGCCTTTTGCGATTGATTTCGTTACGAATATTGCAATGTGAGCATTACGCGCGAAGTCACCTGAACCGCCGATACCGTTCATCATTTTAGTACCGCAAACGTGAGTTGAGTTTACGTTACCGTAAATATCGAACTCTAATGCAGTGTTGATACCGATGATACCTGTACGACGTACAAGTTCAGGATGGTTAGAAATTTCTTGAGGACGAAGTACTAACTTATCTTTGTATGATTCGATGTTATTAAATACTTTTTCACCGAATTTTTCAGATAAGGTGATTGAGGAACCAGAAGCGAACTTCATTTTACCTGCATCGATAAGTTCGAAAGTACAGTCTTGAAGTACTTCAGAGTACATCACTAAGTCTTCGAAGTTTGATTCTTTAAGACCTGTTAATACCGCATTTGCAATAGAACCAATACCTGCTTGTAATGGACCTAAGTTAGACGGTAGACGATCTGCAGCAACTTCACGTTCAAAGAATGCAATTAAGTGATCTGCAATGCTTTGAGTCTCATCATCTGGTTCAGTAACCGTAGACGGAGAATCATGTAATTCGCTGTTAAATACGATACCTACAATTTTAGATGGATCAACTTGAATTGCAGGAGTACCAATACGCTCATCAACTTTAGTTAATGGAATTGGTTGACGGTTTGGACGCATTTCAGGAATGTAAATGTCGTGTAAACCTTCAAAAGCTGGGCTTAAGTTTGTATTGATTTCAACAATTACTTGGTCAGCAAATTGAACGAAGCTTGCAGAGTTACCCACAGAAGTTGTTGGGATAATACCACCATCTTCAGTGATTGCAATTGCTTCAATTACAGCAATGTCATTTTTCTTAAGTTGACCATTACGCATTTGTTCAACAGTTTCAGACAAATGCTGATCGATGAACATTACTTCGCCTTTGTTGATCGCTTTACGTAATGTGTTGTCTACTTGGAATGGAAGACGACGTGCAAGAACACCTGCTTCTGTTAGTAGTTTGTCTAGATCGTTACCAAGACTCGCACCTGTAACAAGTGTGATTTTTAATGGGTTTGCTTTTGCTTGTTCAACCAAAGCCAAAGGAACTGCTTTCGCTTCACCTGCACGAGTAAAGCCACTCATACCAACGGTCATACCGTCTTGGATAAACTTAGCTGCTTGTTCAGCGCTCATAACCTTATCATGAAGGCTAGCTAAACGAATACGATCTAAAGACATGGATTACTCTCATTAAAAATCTTAAAACTGAGTCGGATTGTACCGATCAAAAAAGCCATTTTGCATACCTGTTAGGCTAAGGTCTAATTTTTTGAAAAAATGAGGGTATAAATATAAGTTATGGCTTTTATATTGTTGAAAATAAACGTGAAATTTATAGTTGTTGGATAGTTAATCAAAACTGTTTGATCAACTATCCACCACGATTTAGAAATGTTCTGTAATACTTTGCTTTAATTTTTCAAAGCGACTGATTGTTGGCACGTCTATTTTTTCGACTGGATTTATAGGTAAAGAGATAATTGCTTCAAGTCCACCTTGTTCTCGGTTTTTAATTGTAAGTTCACCTTGGTGAATATCGACAATACGTTTCACAATAGAAAGACCTAAACCGCTTCCTTGAATGGTTCGTGCTTCATTGCCTCGAACAAAGGGTTGCATAAGTTCTTCAATTTGACCCTCTGGAATACCATCTCCATTGTCTGCAACAGTAATTAAAATATTTTCATCTTCAATAGTTGCTGAAAGCTCAATGGGTTCTGCACCATAGCGTTTTGAGTTATTGATTAAGTTACCAATCAGTCGTTTTAGGGAAAGGGTACGTGCTTGTAGAATAGGTAATTCTGTTGGTTTATAACGAATATCCAGTGGTTTAAATTGAATAATCAACTCTTGTAAAACAGTATTTAAATCGGTGTCATGAATTTCTTCATCTGAACCATCACGCATATATGAAATAAATTGATTGAGAATTGCATCCATGTCTTCTACGTCATAAATAAAGCCCTCTTTAAGAAAGTCTTCATCGGGCATCATTTCTGCACTGAGGCGAATGCGTGTAAGAGGGGTGCGTAGATCATGTGAAATACCCGCTAACATAATGCGTCTATCACGTTCCGTTTGTTCAAGCGAGTAAATCATTTGGTTGAAAGCTTGGTTTACTTGCCGAATTTCAAGAGGACCGTGATTGGTTTCTAAATAAGGTGCAGTGCCTGTTTTGGTAAAACTATTTGCCGCATTTTGTAAGCGTAACAAAGGTCTATTGAGTTGGCGAACAAGCGTTAAAATAATGATAGCTGAAAATAATGGAACACCCAGTAGCCAGATTAAAATAAGTTCAGGACTATAGTTTGCATACGTTCTTAAGGGTTCTCGAACCCATTTGCCTTGCATTTCTGGAGTTTGGATCCAAATTTGAGGGCTGGGTTTAAATTGGAAATAAACCGTAGCCGATTCGATATTGAGTTCTTTCGCTAAGCTTTCTTCTACTTTGTTGGTAAAAAACTCTGCAACAACTTTATCTTTTACATTTGGAAAATCTTTAGGATCTGTAACGTATTCTAGACCTGCTCGTTCATTGAGCCACTGATGGGGTGTAAGCTCTTTGCCTTGATATGAGATTGTAATATTGTTGTCACGAAGTAATTCGAGTTCAATGGCTAAATAGCGAGCATGTTGTTGTATTTCAGGTAGATATAGTGTGCGCCAAAAGAACCACAAAGACATAAATAAGCTAAAGAAAACAACAAATACAACCAGTACGGCTGTTCGCATTGCAGCAGAACGTGGTTTTATCTTATCTAAAAAGCGCTCCCAAGGCGTGCGCTTTTTTTCTGAATAAGCGACATATTCTGTGAAATTTTGTGGGTCAACGGGTTCGAGTTTCACACCTGATTCCTTTAGATCTATTTTTAATGGCAGATGATTGTTCGAGATTTATAAGACAAACGATGTTGGTATCTTCGAAAAATTTGTACCATTTATTTTGAGTAAATCAAAAAAAGCCATTCACTGAACTTTTATATGTTCTCTAGCACAATAGATTGAACAAAATGTTAAAAGTTTGGAATGGCTTTTTAAAATTATGTAAGAGCTATTTTTAGCTCTTACATAAAGATAAATTTTTATTCAGCACCATCTGGAACAAAGACATAACCCACACCCCAAACTGTTTGAATGTAACGAGCACGGGCAGGATTTTCTTCAATTAAACGGCGCAAGCGTGAAACTTGAACATCGATAGAGCGTTCCATTGCGCCCCATTCACGACCACGTGCAAGATTCATTAACTTGTCACGTGTAAGTGGTTCACGTGGATGCTGAACAAGCGCTTTAAGAACAGCGAATTCACCCGTTGTTAAAGTTACAACTTGAGATTCACGCGTTAAAGTGCGTGTAGAAAGATCTAAAGACCAAGGACCAAAGCTGACGACTTCCATTTGCTGACTAGGTGCACCAGGTACTTCACGAACTTGGCGACGTAATACGGCACGAATACGCGCAAGTAATTCATTTGGATTGAATGGTTTTGGAAGATAGTCATCTGCACCAGCTTCTAAGCCAGCAATACGGTCTGCATCGCTACCACGAGCAGTTAGCATAATGACAGGTGTATCAATATTCGATTGGCGTAAACGTCGGCAAATACTTAAACCATCTTCTACAGGAAGCATAAAGTCTAAGACGATAAGCGAGAAAAGCTCACGTTGTAGTAAGCGATCCATTTGCGCTGCATCGTGTGCAGTTTTTACGACAAAGCCTTTATCTTCTAAAAAGCGTTGGAGTAATGTGCGAAGACGCACATCATCATCGACCACTAAAATGCGTTCGACACGATCAGTTTCGTTATGTACGACATCTGTATTTTCAGCAGGTACAACTAAACTCATGATGCACTCCCTAAATGTTGTAAATTATAAATATTCGTTAATCTCAGTATAATGCCTAAACTCTTGTTAAGACTATGTATCAATTTGCTCAAAATTACAATTTAAAGGGTGTTTTTAAACTAAAAAACAACATCTACAAGTAATTCAGATTATCTTTTGTGTACAAATCATAAAATTGTCATGTTTCAATTTAAAGATAAGGGCATATCGTTTTATTTTATGAGATACAGGTAATTGTAGTTTTAATTCTTGCTAGAGAAGAGGTTGAAAGATCTTTGCTAGAAAGCATTCTATGTTGTTAGACTAAAACAATAGATTCTAGCCAATAACAAGAAACTGCTGATTGCACAGAAAAAAATATTGAAAACTAAGCTTTTATAGTTTTTTTCTTTGGTAATTTGAAAAACAATTGTGGATTTTATGGTCTTGGTCTTTATAATCACTAACTTTTAGTCCTTATCCTTTGTGGAATTAAACACGATGACTGACTTAGTTCAGCAGTTGGCAAATGAAATTGCCGTACGTCCTAATCAAATTGAAGCTGCTATCAAGTTAATTGATGATGGAGCAAGTGTTCCATTTATTGCTCGTTACCGTAAAGAAGTAACGCAAGGTTTAGACGATACACAATTACGTCAGCTTGATACTCGTTTATCTTATTTACGCGACCTATTTGAACGTCGTGAAAAAGTAATTGAATCATTAACAGAACAAAATAAATTGTCTGATGATTTGCTTGCTCGAGTGAATGCTGCTGAAACAAAAAATGCATTAGAAGAAATTTATGCACCGTACCGTCCAAAACGTACGAGCAAATCATTTAAAGCAAAAGAAGCTGGCTTGGGGCCAATTAGCGACAAGATCTTTAAAGAAGCAGTAGATCCTACAGAAGCTTTGGCTGGTTTTAGCCATGAAGATTATGCAGATTTAGAAAGCCAATTAGATGCAATCCAACATATCTTAATTGATGATTGGGCGCAAAATATTGCTTTAACAACAGAATTAAAAACAACATTTGCAAAAACAGCAGTTTTAAAAAGCTTAGTTGCGAGTGAAGAGAAAAAAGAAGTTGGTAAGAAATTCCGTGATTACTTCGATTTCTCTGAAAACCTAAATAAAGTACCTTCGCATCGTTTACTTGCAATGTTACGTGGTCGTCAAGAAAACGTACTTGGCTTAAAAGTAGATGGTGAAGATACTGCTCCACTTGCTCGTATTGAAACTGAATACGATTTAGAAACTACACAGCCGCAAAGCCGTCAAGATTTCTTAAAGCAAACAGCAAAATTATTCTGGTTAGGTAAAGTTCGTCCAAGCATTGAGCATTCATTACTGACTGAAAAGCGTTTGACTGCTGAAGCAGAGGCGATGAATGTATTTGCTGAAAACTTACGCCATTTATTACTTTCTGCTCCTGCAGGCGCACGCACAACTTTAGGTGTTGACCCTGGTATTCGTACAGGTGTGAAACTTGCGGTTGTAAATGCATCGGGTGATGTACTTGCACACAGCACCATTTATCCATTTGCACCAAAAGAAGATAAAGCAGGTTCAATTGCTGAACTTGAGCGTCTTTGCCGTGAATTCAATGTCGAACTGATTGCGATTGGTAATGGTACTGCAAGCCGTGAAACTGAAGCGGTTGTCGCAGAAATGATGACTGCCAATGCAGATTTGAAATTAACACGTGTTTCTGTATCTGAAGCAGGTGCATCGGTTTATTCAGCATCTGAATTAGCATCTGCTGAATTGCCTGATCTTGATGTTTCAATTCGTGGTGCAGTTTCAATTGCACGTCGTTTACAAGATCCGCTTGCTGAACTTGTGAAAATTGATCCTAAATCGATTGGTGTAGGTCAATATCAACATGACGTAAATCAAGCTGGTTTAGCGAAAACACTTGAAGCTGTAGTGGAAGACTGTGTGAACTCGGTTGGTGTAGATGTAAATACTGCATCTTCAGCAATTTTGGGTTATATCGCAGGTTTGAATAAATCAATTGCTCAGCAAATTGTAGACTTCCGTAAAGAAAATGGTCGTTTTGACAATCGCCAAGCTTTGAAAAATGTACCACGTTTAGGCGAGCGTACGTTTGAACAAGCTGCAGGTTTCTTACGTATTCAAGATGGTTCAGAGCCACTTGATGCTTCAGCTGTTCACCCTGAATCTTATGCATTGGTAAGTAAAATTGTTGATGAAAAAGCAACGACTGTAAAAGACATTATTGGTAATTCTGAAATTATTCGCCAAGTAGATGCTGAAGCATTGGTTGATGATAATTTTGGTCTTCCAACAATTAAGGATGTTTTAGCAGAGCTTGAAAAACCAGGTCGCGATCCACGTCCAGAATTCCGTACTGCTAAATTCCGTGAAGACATCACAGAAGTGAAGCAATTGACTGAAGGTTTACAATTGGAAGGTGTGATTACCAATGTAACGAACTTTGGTGCATTTGTTGATGTTGGTGTTCATCAAGATGGTTTGGTTCATATTTCTGAACTTGCGAATGAATTTGTATCTGATCCGCATAAAGTGGTTAAACCAGGTCAAATTGTTCAAGTACGTGTTTTAAACGTAGATGTTGAGCGTAACCGTGTGAACTTATCTATGCGTCCTGAAGGTTCTGAAGCGCCAGCTAAAGCACCACGTCAGCCACGCCGTGAAAACAATGAACAGCGTGCTGAACGTAAGCCACAAGCTAAACGCCCACAAAATGCACGTCCTCAAGGTGATCGCCCTCAAGCGAAGAAACCACAAAACCAAAAACCTCAAGAGCAAAAAATTGGTGGTTTAGGTGCATTGTTATTACAAGCAGGGATTAAAGGTTCTAAGTAATCTTTAACTGCTAAATAAAAAACCTCCCGAATGGGAGGTTTTTTATTTCTTAAATCAATTCTTATATAAGCGGAACAATCCAGCTACAAATAATGAGCATAATGCCCAAATGACCTAATTTTCGCGTTACGCTAATGAGTTTTGATGGTGGTTCATCTATTTGTTTTGCATACTGTTCAAGGCTTAATCCACCTTTACTATTGTTAGAGAATAAGAAAGTTCCCAAGTCGATACAAATTAAAATAGTACCAATATCCGCTACAAGCTCCATAAGCACGTAGTCATTTTCATATAAAGATACGCCTACTTTATAGCTCAAATAAAGTGCAAAAGCTAAACAAGCAAACTGTAAAACAAAACCAAGTATTCGCATAAACTCAATAAACAAAATGAAAAAGCATGATGTTTATAGCATGAAAAGAGTTCACTATAAAAAAATTAATAGTGAAATATAACTTTTCAAAGGGCTTTGTAAAGTGAAAATAGTACCGAATTAAATAGTAAATGTTTGAATTAAAAACCCAATAAACATTGTGCTTAAACCCAATTTGGATGCTAAAAATTGATAGTTTAAGGTTGTTGTATTTGGATTGGTATTTTCCTTTTCACTTTGCATGTTTGTATGCAGTCCAAGATCTACAAGAAAGACCATCAAACCAAATTGCATTATTATTCTAAAATAAGGTGTTTCTGTTAGGCGCAAATCGGAAACAATATTTGTGAATAATAGTAATGCTGTTAAAAAACAAAAGATTTTAAATACGCTTGATCTACTCATGAGGTATCTCCTTAGTTTTTATTTTTAAATTTTTAATGATTATTCTTAAAGTATTATTAATTTTTATAAAAAAAGCAAAAAACCCTCAATTTAATCATTCAATTGAGGGTTTACAGATTCTACCAATGTTCACCTGGGAATAGGCGAGCATAAGCTTTTTGAACCCAATTCAATTTTTGTGGTTGTCCGACAGATGCACTTGAGCTTGGAAATAAGTTATAACCAATCGACATTAATTTATTATTAATATCTGGCGCAATGGAGTAAGTGATAGAGGCTAAACGACCTAAGTGAGTTGCAACTTTTTTAGGGCGCTTTACGATTGCTGTTGCAATTAAATCTGCTGCTTCTTCAGGAGATAGCGTTGGAACATATTTATAGATTTTAGTGGGTGCAATCATGGGGGTGCGTACAAGAGGCATATACACAGAAGTAATGGCAATATTGTGCGAATGAACTTCAGCAGATAAACAGCGACTAAAAGCATCTAATGCAGCTTTTGAAGCAACATAAGCAGAGAAGCGTGTGGCATTCGCTAGAACACCAATCGAGCTAATGTTAATAATATGACCATCTCGGCGGATCATCATTTGCGGTAAAATATTCATAACTAAACGAATAGCACCAAAATAATTTAATTGCATGGTGCGTTCGAAGTCGTGGAAACGGTCTACCGATTCATGAACGGCACGACGAATAGAACGTCCTGCATTATTAATAAGAATATCAATATGATCGACAGAACTTAAAATTTGGTTCGAAACTTCATCAATAGAGTCTAAATTATTTAAGTCGCATGGGAAAACTAAGGCTTGACCACCTTTTGCCTCGATATCACGCTTTACTTCATTGAGTGTTTCTTCGGTACGAGCAACAAGAAGTACGCGTGCACCAGCATCTGCAAGTTTATGAGCAACAGTTAAACCAATACCACTGGATGCACCTGTAATAAGTACAGTTTTTCCATTTACTTTTTGTTTAAAGGTTTTTTCTAATCTAGTTTTCACGACTCTATATCCCTAATAAAAATTAGCTGAAATGTTGATGACTTCAAGGTTTCAGTTACTCATTAATAATGGCAGTTTAAAGCAATGCATAAGTGTAATGAATATCAAAAATGCTTGTTTTTATATTCATTACGTTATGCAAACTTTTAAATTTACATTCCCTTTAATCTTTTTATATTAATTGTTTATTTATTATTCTTAGCATGAAGTTTCGGTAAAACCAATATCTTGAAGGTGAAAATTTCTTATTATTTATACCAGAATTACAGTTTTTAAAAATATTGAATTTATACAAGCATCTATTCATTCGAATTTTATATTTCACCTTCATGGCGTTGAAATATTTTTTAGAGAAAATGTATTAAATAGAGTCTTTAAAACGATGATTAATTTGTAATCGAAAAGTTTTTTACAACAAAGTGATGAAGTTAATCTAGATGCCTTATTTTTTCGGGACTTTCATCGTATAATGGTCGATTATTTTTTCTGCTCATTTGAGTAGGGGGATAGGCTGTTGATATCTCCAGTTTGGTTTTTCTATTGAGGAGTCCTACGTGGCCCAATATATTTACACGATGAACCGTGTGTCGAAAATGGTTCCGCCTAAACGCGAAATCTTAAAAGACATCTCTTTATCATTTTTCCCAGGCGCTAAAATTGGTGTTCTTGGTTTAAACGGTGCAGGTAAATCTACCTTGCTTCGTATTATGGCTGGCGTAGATAAAGATTTCTCTGGTGAAGCTCGTGCACAACCAGGTATTAAAATCGGTTATCTAGAGCAAGAACCACCTTTGGATGAAACGAAAGACGTTCGTGGTAACGTTGAAGATGGTTTACGCGAACCGCTTGATGCTTTAGCTCGTCTAGACGAAGTTTTTGCTGAATATGCAGCTGAAGATGCTGACTTCGATGCGCTTGCAAAAGAGCAAGAGAAGCTAGAAGCAATTATTCATGCTTGGGATGCACATAATCTTTCAAACCAAATGGATCAGGCTGCTGCAGCATTGAACCTTCCAGCTTGGGATGCAGATGTTAAGTTGCTTTCAGGTGGTGAACGCCGTCGTGTTGCGCTTTGCCGTTTGTTATTGTCTAAACCAGACATGTTGCTTCTTGATGAACCGACAAACCATTTAGATGCTTCATCTGTTGCTTGGTTAGAGCGTTTCTTGAAAGACTTTGCTGGCACAATCGTTGCGATTACGCATGACCGTTATTTCTTAGATAACGTAGCAGAGTGGATTCTTGAGCTTGACCGTGGCATGGGTATTCCATACCAAGGTAACTACTCTTCTTGGTTAGAGCAGAAAAATGCTCGCTTAGAACAAGAGAACAAGCAAGAAGAGTCTTTTGCTAAAGCATTGAAAAAAGAACTTGAATGGGTTCGTTCAAATGCGAAAGGTCAGCAAAAGAAAAACAAAGCGCGTATGGAGCGTTTTGAAGAACTTAACTCTCGTGAGTTCCAACAACGTAACGAAACTTCAGAAATCTACATTCCACCTGGTCCACGTTTAGGTAACAAGGTTGTAGAAATTGAAGGCATCAGCAAATCATTTGGTGATCGTACGCTTTATAAAGATTTAACATTCACAGTACCACCATGTGCAATCGTGGGTATCGTGGGTGAGAACGGTGCGGGTAAAACGACACTATTCCGTATGATGACGGGTGAGCAACAACCAGATACAGGTTCTGTAGTACTGGGTGAGTCAGTTAAAGTGGCTTACGTGGGTCAGATTCGTGACACCTTAGATGACAACAAAACGGTTTGGGAAGAAGTTTCTGGCGGTTTAGACATCTTAAAAATTGGTGATTACGAAATTGCATCTCGTGCATATATCGGTCGCTTTAACTTTAAAGGTCAAGATCAGCAAAAACGTGTAGGTCAATTGTCAGGTGGTGAGCGTAACCGTTTACAACTTGCGAAAATCCTACAAATGGGTGCAAACGTAATTTTACTCGATGAACCGTCAAACGACTTGGACATTGAAACTTTACGTGCACTTGAAGATGCGATTCTTGTATTCCCAGGTACTGTAATGGTGATTTCGCATGACCGTTGGTTCCTAGACCGTATTGCAACGCACATCTTGTCATTTGAAGGTGAAACACCTGAGTTCTTCACAGGTAACTATGCTGAATTTGAAGCATACCGTCAAAAACGTGATGGTGATGACTTAGTGACTAAGCGTCAAAAATACCGCAAAATTGGTAATTAATTTCCAGTTTTGAAATAAAAAAACCAGCCTTCGGGCTGGTTTTTTATTACATAAAATTACCAATTTGGGCTCCTTATCAAGTAAATGTAATTTTATTACGTGCAGCTCACTTGTTATATTCCCTGCATAATTTTGATTGACTGATTGGTTGTGTGAAACGTTCAGGATTATTGATTACCGTCTTGTTAAGTTTGTTCATGTTTCAAAGTGTTTGGAACGTGGCAGCCGCTTTTTGTCTTCATCAAAGTGAACCGAATGCTGAAGTAATTAATCATTTTGGGCATCATTCGGATGAAAAAAGTCTACAAGTAGAAAAAGTAAAGCAACAGTCGACTTTGAAATTTATTCAATATTTAGAGCAAATTGATCATGATGATCATCGCGATCATTTGCCGTCTTTAGCGCATATTTCTTTAAGTGAACATGATGCTAAAGTTCATTTAGATGTTTCTATTTGGAGTATTGGAGATCAATACTCCAAATGGGAAAATACGTATAAATCTCCTTATTTAAACGCCCTTAAACAGCCTCCTATTTTGACCCCGCTATTGGTGGGGTAGCCGAAATTTAGCCCACCACTTCGTTCATTTACTTAGTGGGGCATTACTATGTCTAAAAAACAGTTGAATCAGTTTTCAACATTGCATAAACGTATTTTTATTCAAACTAGAGCTTGTGTATTTGCTATTGCCTTAGTGGGTGTAGGTGCATTGCCAGAGGTTGTAAAGGCATCTACAAATACTGAAAGTTCACCAGTGACGCTTGAACAAATTCTGCAACGTGTACGTGAATATCAGGACAGTCAGGGTATTTGGAAAACACAGCAAAAAATTGCTGAAGCTAATATTCACAATAGTAAATTGTGGACAAATCCAAGTTTGAATATTGAGCAAGCGGGCTTTTCAAATACTCAAGACAAGGAGTTCACTATTGGTGTTTCTCAGCCTTTAGATATTTTTGGGCAAAAAAAGGCACAACAAAAAATGGCTCGCTTGAGTCGTGATCAATTGGGATTAAAACAAAAAATTTATGATGAGCAGCTTCAATTAATTGTGAAGTATTCATGGTCTCAAGTCATGCTTTCAGAGGTGGAAGCTTCGCTATTGATGGAGCAATTAAAAGTTAGTGAAGAAAGTTTAAATATCGCTGAGAGAAGATTTCGTGCGGGAAGCATTGCTCAGGTTGATGTAGATCGTGTGAAGTTAATGCATATTGAAAATATGAAGTTGGTTCAACAAGCAGGTTTGCGCTTGCAAACAGCGAGAAAACAATTGGCTCATTTATGGGGGGCGGGTGAAAGTCATAATGTTGTTGGGCGCGATATTACTTCATTTTGGCCACCAAAAGTTTTAGAGAAAGTAAATGCCAATTTATTGGAAAACTTAATTGAAAAATCTCAAAATTTTCAAATTTTAGAAGCAAAAGCTCAGATGGAAAGCTTAAGAGCTGAAGCACGTCCAAATCCTGATGTGAATTTGAGCGTTAAAAAAACAGAAACTCCGCAAAATGAAAATGATGATCAGGTGACACTTGGTGTCACTATTCCTTTGGCAATTTTTAACCGTAATCAATACGGTATTCAAATTGCACAAGCAAAAGAAAATCTAATAGAGAAACAAAAGCAATTTTCTCAAACGCAGAATAAGCGTGAACTATATGTCTTGTTGGGTGAATTAGATGGCTTAAAAGAGCAATTTAATTTGGTTTCTCAACAGCAAATTCCACTTGCATTGGCGATACAAAAAAAGACATTGGCAGGTTTTCAAGCTGGAAAATTCACTGTGATGGATGTTCAGCAAGCCACAGCTCAACTTCATGATGTACGTATTCAAAGTGCACAACTGTTGAAGAGCGCTTGGCAAAAAGCAATTGAGATTGAAAGTTTAAGTTTGGGTATAGATCCAAGTGTTGTCACTACAAGTGATGCTCTTTCACAAATTAATCAAAATTTAATTCAAGAAACACAAGCATTACCTGTAATTGGAATGGGAAATTAAGATGAACATAATGCAAAAACAATTCGGAAAAATTTCTCAACAACTAGTCATCATCGTTATTTTATTTATAACGGCAGTGTTTGTTTTAACCTTTATTATTTTTAAAAAGCCAAATCAGAAAGATGATGATCATCAAGCAGAATCTGTGACTGAAGAACACGAAGGTGAAGAAGGTCATGAGGAGGGAGATGTAATTTCACTTAGTTCACAGCAAATGGTGGAACAAGGGGTTCAAATTGCAAAAGTGGATACAGGCATAATTGATCAACTAGCAAGTTATCCTGCAAAGCTAACAGCAAATACAGACCGACAAGCACATGTTTCACCAAGTTTTAGTGGTCAAGTGCAGTCTGTACATGTCGAACTGGGTCAGCAAGTTAAAAAAGGACAGGCATTAGCAACATTATTGGTGCCTGAACTTGTCGATTTACAAGCGCAGTTGCAAATTGATCGGACAAACTTACAACTTGCTCAAGAAGATTTTGCGCGTGAAAAAGATTTGTGGTCGCAAGGAATATCTGCAAAACAAGACTATCAACGAGCATCTAATGCTTATCGACAAGCCCAAATTCAAGTTCAAGCCTCTCGCGCAAGATTATCGGCATTTGGTGCAAGTTCGGGGTCAAATGGTCGTTATGTATTAACAGCATCTATAGCAGGGGTTATTAGTGAAAAAGATTTGGTGGTTGGTGAAAATGTTCAATTAGCAAGTCAGTTATTTGTAATTGATCAGTTGGATCAGCTGTGGCTAGAGTTCATTGTACCCAATATTGATATTGCTAAAATTCAGCCAAATCAAACAATTCAATTTAAATCACTGCAAACAAATAAGCTCTATAAAGCACAAATTATGAATTTAAATTCAATTGCTGATGCTCAAACAGGGCGTTTGCAAGTGCGAGCAAAAGTCTTAGAGCAAGCTGAAGAATTACGTCCAAACTTAATGGTGAATGTTGAACTTCAACAGAGTCAGCCTAAAGCTGTAGTACGTGTTGCAAAAGAAGCAATTCAGCAAATAGAAGGTAAAAATGTCATTTTTGCACCAAGTTCACAAGCAAAAAAAGTTAACTTTAAACCTCTAGCTGTCACGATTGGGCAAACATCTGCGGATGGGCAATGGATCGAAATTACAGAGGGTATTAAACAAGGACAATCTTATGTGAGTCGTGGAAGTTTCCTATTGAAATCCGAAATGGAAAAAGGGGAGGCAAGCCATGGACATTAAGCAAAGTCAGGGTAATCGGGTGAATGAAGATGAATTTGAAAAAGCAGAAGGCATCTTTGATCGCATCATTCATTTCTCAATACAGAATGCAATTTGGATTATGCTTTTTGTCGCAGCGTGGATTGCGGTTGGTATTTATAGTTACCAAAAGCTACCGATTGATGCTGTGCCTGATATTACCAATGTACAAGTACAAATAAATAGTCAAGCCAATGGTTTTACAGCGCTTGAAGTGGAACAACGCATTACATATCCCATTGAAACAGCAATGGCGGGTATTCCAGATTTAGAGCAAACACGCTCTATATCACGTTATGGTCTTTCTCAAGTGACCATTGTCTTTAAAGATGGTACTGATATTTATTGGGCAAGACAGCAAATTAATCAGCGCTTGCAAGAAGCACGTACAGAATTACCAAATGATATTTCTCCGTTGATGTCACCCGTATCAACAGGATTGGGAGAAATTTATCAATGGGTGATTCAGGCAGAAAAAAATGCAAAAAAGCCAGATGGAACTGCTTATGAACCAAAAGATCTAAGGGAAATACAAGATTGGATTGTGCGTCCACAATTACAAAAAGTGAAAGGTATAGCTGAGATCAATAGCATAGGGGGTTATAACAAAACTTATGTAGTCGAGCCTGATTTAAACCGTTTGCAACAAATGCAAATTCCTCTGTCAGATTTGCAAAAGGCTTTGCAAGAAAGCAATGAAAACCGTGGTGCAGGTTATTTAGAGGAAAATGGACAGCAACTTACCGTTCGTGTACCTGGGACATTAAACAATGTTGCAGATATTGAAAATATTACAGTCAGTACCAAGCAGGGCTATCCTATTCGAGTGGCTGATCTTGCTCAAGTTTCAATAGGTCATGATTTAAGAACAGGTGCGGCTACTTACAATGGCGAAGAGACCGTACTTGGTATTGCCATGATGATGATGGGAGAGAACAGTCGTACCGTTGCTAAGGCTGTCGATTCAAAAGTTCAAGAAATTCAGAAGTCATTGCCCAAAGGTGTCACTATCACCACAGTCTATGACCGAACAACATTGGTCGAACGTGCAATTCAAACCGTACAAAAAAATTTAGTAGAAGGTGCAATCTTAGTGATTGTGATTCTATTTTTATTTTTAGGTAATTTTCGTGCAGCTTTAATTGTTGCCTGTGTCATTCCATTATCAATGTTATTCACATTAACAGGAATGGCGGAAAAAAATATTAGTGCAAACTTAATGAGTTTGGGTGCTTTGGACTTTGGAATTATTGTTGATGGTGCCGTGGTCATTGTAGAAAACTGCATACGACGTTTAGCAGAAGCACAACATTTAAAGGGTAGATTGCTGACCCGAAGTGAGCGTTATCGAGAAGTATTTCTTGCAGCTCAACAAGCAAGAAGACCGCTGATTTTTGGACAGCTGATCATTTTGGTGGTGTATTTCCCGATCTTTGCCTTATCTGGTGTGGAAGCTAAATTATTTCATCCTATGGCATTTACGGTGGTGTTGGCTTTAGTTGGTGCAATGATCTTATCTGTCAGTTTTGTGCCTGCAGCTGTGGCAATGTTTGTTACGGGTGAGGTGAAAGAAACAGAGTCGCGTTGGATGCTGTGGTTAAAGAAAAAATATGAATATATTTTAAATTTAGCTTATCAATTTAAATATGCGGTCATCACCCTTGCGATGTGTATTTTAGTAATTACAGGTATTATTTCAACGCAGGTGGGAAGTGAGTTTGCTCCAACACTCAGCGAGGGCGATTTTGCAATTCAACAAATGCGTTCACCCAGCACAAGCTTAGAACAATCACTTCGTATGCAGGAAAATACTGAGAAATTACTGCTGAAGAACTTTCCCGAAATTAAAGGTATTTTCGCACGGACAGGGACAGCCGAAGTGGCAACAGATGTAATGCCACCTAATATTTCAGATGGTGTCATTTTATTAAAATCGAAAGATGCATGGCCAAACCCAAAAGAGTCTATTGAAGATTTACGTGGTCGAATGGAAGCATTTCTAGAAACTTTGCCAGGCAACAATAGTGAATTTTCACAGCCAATTGAATTGCGTTTCAATGAATTAATTTCGGGAATACGTAGTGATGTTGGAGTGAAAATCTTTGGCGATGATATGGATGTACTGAATCAAGAAGCTGAAAAAATATCGAAACAGATTCAAAAAATTTCTGGTGTAACAGCCGTTAAAGTTGAACAAACAGATGGTCTACCATTGCTCAATGTAGAAGTGGATAAAGCGTTAGCAGCTCAATATGGATTGTCTGTAAAAGAAATTCAAGATTTGGTCGCAACTGGTGTTGGTGGGCAGAATGTCGGGCAGATATTACAAGGAGATAGGCGCTTTGATTTTGTTATCAGGTTAAATGACAAGCAAAGAACGGCTTTACAATTGGCATCCTTGCCAGTTCAACTTCCGAATGGTGGGCTTATACAGCTACAAGATGTGGCGAAAGTTGAAAACATTTTGGGTGTGAACCAAGTGAGCCGTGAAAATGGAAAACGCCGAGTTGTTATTACTGCCAATGTATCTGGTCGAGATTTAGGTTCATTTGTAAATGAATTGCAAACGACTTTGGCACAGCAACCATTACCAGTAGGGTATTGGTTAGATTATGGCGGTCAATTTGAAAATCTTGCTTCGGCTAAAAGTCGAATGCAAATAGTAGTGCCTCTTGCGCTGATCACTATTTTTATATTGCTCATGGCTGTTTTTCATAATTTCAAAGAAAGTTTACTTGTATTTAGTGGT
Source organism: Acinetobacter sp. FY683 (assembly GCF_059515885.1). Lineage (NCBI taxonomy): Bacteria > Pseudomonadati > Pseudomonadota > Gammaproteobacteria > Moraxellales > Moraxellaceae > Acinetobacter > Acinetobacter sp. FY683. The sequence goes on from NZ_JCAKNA010000006.1 coordinate 72,124, forward strand.
GTTCCTTTTGCACTTTCAGGCGGATTGATCGCGCTATGGTTGCGAGATATACCTCTATCAATGTCTGCTGGTGTTGGGTTTATTGCACTATCTGGTGTTGCGGTCTTGAATGGCTTAGTCATGCTGACTTTTATTAAAGAGCTTCGAGAACGTCTAGATATACATTTAGCGACATGGCAAGGCGCAATTTTACGGTTACGTCCAGTATTGATGACTGCTTGTGTCGCATCACTTGGTTTTGTCCCTATGGCAATTGCAACAGGAACAGGGGCGGAGGTTCAAAGACCTTTAGCAACTGTGGTCATTGGCGGAATTTTATCATCCACTATTTTGACATTGGTGTTATTGCCTGTGATTTATCGCTGGATGAATGAAACGAAAAGTATTGGTTTTTTAGGTGTTTTGAAAGAGAAAATTATTCTTTATTTCAAATAATGCTAAGCTGAATTACAAAATAGAAGGTGGCTTTGAGTCACCTTCCTAAAATAAGGAGTCTGCTATGAGTGGACATCATGGACATGACCATAGTCATGCGGTAGTGACAGAGGGCAATGCTAAAAAACTGACATTTGCCTTAATTTTGACTTCAATCTTTTTAGTGGTTGAAGTAATTGCGGGCTTTATTACACAAAGTTTGGCACTGTTATCCGATGCGGCACATATGTTTACCGATGCGGCTGCGCTTGCGATTGCATTAGTTGCTATTAAAATTGGTAAATTGCCTGCGGACAGTAAAAGAACATTTGGCTATCAGCGTTTTGAAATTTTAGCAGCACTTTTTAATGCTTCTATGCTGTTTGTAGTGGCAATGTATATTTTATATGAAGCTTATCAGCGCTTTAGTCAGCCTCCAGAAATTCAAAGTACTGGAATGATGATAGTCGCTATAATTGGCTTAATCATTAACTTAATTTCCATGAAGATTCTGTTTTCAAGCTCAAAAGAAAGTTTGAATATAAAAGGAGCCTACCTTGAAGTTCTAAGTGATGCTTTAGGTTCTGTGGGAGTCATTATTGGTGCTGCTGTTATTTATTTCACAGGATGGATGTGGGTAGATACGTTAGTTGCTGTGCTTATAGGTTTTTGGGTGCTCCCTAGAACTTGGATTTTACTTAAGCAAAGTATCAATATTTTATTAGAAGGTGTGCCAGAAGAAATTGATATTGAAGAATTGCGAAATGATTTGTTGAGCTTAAAAGATGTTGAAAGCATTCATCAATTGAAAGTTTGGGCAATTACCTCAAAGAATGTGCATTTAACCGTGCATTTATTTGCACCTAAGGCAGATCGAAACGTGCTGTATAAAGAAGCCTTAGAAATGTTGACACATGAGCATGGTATTACTGAAATGACTTTGCAAATAGAAGATGATGAATGTATTACGCATTCACATGAAAGTTATAAGCATCAACATCATGATGAAGAAGATGTACAACAACACTCACATCAACATTAATGTTGATGTGAGTTAATGATTTTAGCTTTCCCATTCATGGTTGCAGTCACGGCATTTCCATTTTTTTTGCGATTGCATGAAGGCTTGCATTGAAATTTTAAAATCAGGTAAATCACGATAGAACAAGAAACCTGCAATAACGCATGCAAAGAACACAGTAATAGTGGCAAGTTGTAATGTTTCACCTGCACCATTACCGAATGCCCACATTGCAATGCTAATTGAAACTAAAAGTAATAAAATTAAAATGGCTGGAATCAGAAAAATTAAGCTTTTAGGTACAACAGGACGTGCAACAGCTTGACCAGGTTGAGTAATAGGTAATAGTTTTGCACTTTGGCATTTCGGGCAGCGATATTGCATTACAACTCCAAATTTTAATTTATAGCTTATTTTAATCAGAATAATGTAGAAAGCAAAAAAAGACATTACATTAAATTTTAGGCAATAAAAAACCCAAGTCATAATGCTTGGGTTTTTTATTAAGACCACTTCAAAAGTAATCTTGAATATGGCGTCCCTACGGGGATTCGAACCCCGGTTACCGCCGTGAAAGGGCGATGTCCTAGGCCTCTAGACGATAGGGACAAGTGAGGCAACAGGATTGGTGTTAAACACTGCATCTCTGTATGGGCGCTATATTATGGATATAACACCCATGCGTCAACTAAAAAATCACTTATGCTCCATCAACTGCGTCATTTTTCGGCAATTTTAAGCTTTCATTAAGTTTTTCCCATACTTTTACTTCTTTTTTGCTCGGTCCACCTACAATTTCAAGTGCATGACGTAAACGAGCGAAGGTTAAGTCTGGACCAATAGTAACCATAGACTGCATTACTGGTGTTGAAGAAGTTGAACCTGCAATTGCAATGAAGAATGCTGGCATGAAATCACGAAGCTTAATTTCCATTTGGTTTGCTAAATCCATAAGTGTTTGACTTACAGTGTCGTTATTCCAAGTGAATAAGCTTTCTAAACGCCAAATTGCAAATTGTAAGCTTTGGCGAACTTGCTCTTCAGACAATTTTTTGCTTTCAAATTGTTCTTTTGACAAAGTTGGGAATTGGTTGAAGAAGAAACCAGCCCAATTCACAGCTTCAGATAAAAGGTTGATACGCGGTTGAATCGCAGCAGCAATATCTTCTAGTGTTTGACGATCAGATTTCCACGCTAACAAAGTGTCAAGTAATTGACTAGGAGTTAAGCCTTTAATCCACTGACCATTTAACCAATTCAATTTTTCAACATCAAAAATTGGACCGCCCAATGAAACACGTTGAATGTCAAAATGTTCAATCATTTCTGCCAAAGTGAATTTTTCACTTTCATCAGGCATAGACCAACCCATACGACCTAAATAGTTTAATAAGGCTTCAGGAAGCACACCAATATCTTTATAGTAATTAATTGATGTTGGGTTTTTACGCTTAGATAGTTTTGATTTATCTGGGTTGCGTAGAAGTGGCATGTGGCAAAGCACAGGCATATCCCAACCAAAGTATTGATAAAGTAATTGGTGTTTAGGTGCAGAAGGAATCCATTCTTCACCACGAATTACGTGTGTGATTTCCATTAAATGGTCATCTACTACGTTTGCTAAATGGTATGTTGGTAAGCCATCTGTTTTGAGAAGAATTTGCATGTCCACTTGTGCCCATGGAATTTCCACTTCGCCACGGAGCATATCGTTAAACTTACAAATACCTTCAGTTGGGATTTTCATACGAATAACATGCGGTTCACCAGCTGCTAAACGTTGCTCGACTTCTTCTTTTGAAAGATTTAAACCACGACCATCGTAACGAGGAGATTCCCCACGAGCTTGCTGTTCAGCACGCATTTGATCAAGTTCATCGCTTGTTGCGAAACAGTAGAAAGCATGCCCTTTTTCTACAAGCTCTAAAGCATACTGTTTATAAATACCCATACGTTCAGATTGGCGGTATGGTGCATGTGGACCGCCAACATCCGGTCCTTCAGACCAGTTTAAGCCTAACCAACGAAGTGAGTCTAAAATCATTTTTTCAGATTCAGGCGTTGAGCGAAGTTGGTCGGTATCTTCAATACGAAGAATAAATTCACCACCATGTTGTTTTGCAAAACATAGGTTAAACAAAGCAATATAAGCAGTACCTACATGAGGGAAGCCAGTAGGAGAAGGAGCAATACGAGTACGAACTGTCATAACTAGATATTATTTAGAATGCAAATTGAAACTATTATAACGAAAAAGCCTAACTACTTTTATGTTTAATTCGGCATAAAGTAATTAGGCTTTAATTTGTAAAATAATTAGGGATCTTAAGTTACAAATATTATGAATTATCTTGTGAAAAAATAGACTGAATAAAGCGAGAAAAACGCTCATTTTGAGATGCAAAGAAACTTTGCGTAGGTGGTACATTAATAGATGTAAGCACTTTTAAACTATTTTCAGAGCTAAATTTACGTTCATTCTTTTGTTGTTGTAATGCTTTTTCAATAGGTGAAACTTTAGCTACAATTGACGTTGTAGTTTTTGAGTCAGTAGTTGATTTTATTGCAGCAGCAAAACTTGCTTGTGAAAATGCAATTAATCCTATAGTTAAGCAAAATGCTTTAAATAAAGTTCGGATCATTTCCAAATATCCCCTATTTTGGTTCGAGCAATTTTAATAAATTGTTAACAAAATCGTGTTTTTTTGTATTTCAGGTGTTTATTTAACCATATCTTGTATAATAAATGTAGATCTGTGTCACAAATGTTACAAAAAAGATATATTTCATCTGAAGTTTACTGATTTAAGTCAGTGATCATACAAAAACGGATGCTAGTTTTACCAAATGACTATGTGGAGAACATGGAGATTTCACATATTGCATGAGAAGTGATGAATTTAAAATCATAAAAAGTGAATTTTATATGCGTTTATTCGATATCTTGAAAATGAAATAGTAATAAATAATATTTTATAAGCATTTGATTGTTAAAATCTTTTTATATTTTTATGATGCTATTGGTTATTTAATTTAAAAAGAGTTAAAAATGAAAAAAATAATAGTATCGAGTGTTTTAACAGTATTAAGTAGTTTGATTGCACATAATGCGACCGCCAAAGATTTCTTGAATGTTTCCTATGATCCAACACGTGAATTTTATCAAGAATACAATAAAGAGTTTGGGGAATATTGGAAGAAAAAAACCAATCAAACTGTGAACTTTAAACAATCACATGGTGGCTCTGGAAAGCAAGCAAGAGCTGTGATTGATGGCTTACAAGCCGATGTTGTTACTTTGGCATTAGCTAACGATATTGAAGAAATTGTAAATGCAGGGTTAATTAAAAAAGATTGGCAAAAGCAATTTCCAAATAATTCAGCACCTTATACATCTACAATTGTTTTCTTAGTGCGAAAGGGCAATCCAAAAGGCATTAAAGATTGGAATGATTTAACTAAACCAGGCGTAGAAATTATCACACCCAACCCGAAAACAGGTGGTGCACCTCGCTGGATTTATTTGTCTGCATGGGGTTATGCACTAAAACAACCAGGTGGTAATGATGCAAAGGCAAAAGAGCTAGTTACAAAGCTTTATCGAAATGTAAAAGTATTGGATTCGGGAGCGCGTGGTTCATTAACAACGTTTGCTGAACGAGGTATTGGGGATGTTTTACTTTCTTGGGAAAATGAAGCATTACTTGCAACACAAGGTCCAGATAAAGATAAATATCAGATTGTTTATCCATCTATTTCGATTTTGGCAGAGCCTTCTGTGGCAATTGTAGATAAAAACGTAGATAAAGACGGTAATCGAAATTTAGCCCAAGGATATTTGAATTATTTATATTCTCCCAAAGGACAGGAGTTGGCGGCAAAAAATAATTTCCGTCCACGTAATGCACAAGTTGCAGCAAAATATGCAAATAAATTTCCGAAAGTACAAACATTTACCATTGAAAATGTGTTCGGAGGATGGGCGAAAGCACAAAAAACTCATTTTGTGAATGGAGCTATTTTTGATCAAATTTATACTGAAAAGTAAGAGCTAATATACAAAACATTTAATGTATAACGGTATGCATGAGAAGATGGATAATTTTTATTATTCATTTTTCTGCATAAGGATTGCATAAAAACATATAAAATGGAATATAGACTATTTTTTCAAATTATTTTAATTGAAAACAGTTGTTTAAGTGATTTTTATGAGTTTTGTTTATGAATAAATAAAAATTATCTGAATTGCGGTTTATGGATTTACTTCATATAGTTAGTACCATTATAGATAAATACTTTTTGGTCTTATGAAAACTCAATTTAAGGCATTATTTAGTGCTGCACTTATTGTGATGGGTGTAGCTTCAACTGCAACGACTCAAGCTGCAGATCGTGAATTTTTAAATGTTTCGTATGATGCAACACGTGAATTTTATACTGAATTTAATCAGTCATATGGTGCATATTGGAAGTCTAGAACAGGTCAAACTGTAGACTTTAAGCAATCTCATGGTGGCTCGGGTAAGCAAGCACGTGCTGTAGTGGATGGTTTAAAGGCCGATGTTGTAACTTTAGCACTTGCCAATGATATTGATGAAATTGTTAAGTCTGGACAAATCAAGGCAAATTGGCAAAAAGAGTTTCCGTATAACTCTGCACCATATACATCTACAATTGTATTTATGGTTCGAAAAGGTAATCCAAAAGGGATTAAAGATTGGAATGATTTAACAAAACCAGGTGTTGAAATTATTACGCCAAACCCTAAAACAGGTGGTTTACCTCGTTGGGTTTATCTATCTGCTTGGGGATATGCGCTGAAACAACCAGGTGGTAACGAAGCTCAGGCTAAAGAGTTTGTAGGAAAGTTATACCATAATGTAAAAGTAATGGATTCTGCAGCTCGCGCATCTATGACGACATTTGCGGAGCGCGGTATTGGAGATGTGCTTTTAACTTGGGAAAATGAAGCACTTATTACACAAAAGACCTTGGGTAAAAATAAGTTTGATATTATTTATCCATCTATTTCAATTTTAACTGAGCCATCGGTAGCAATTGTAAATAAAACAGTTGAGAAAGATGGAAACCAATGGTTAGCAAAGGGTTACATTAACTATTTGTATTCTCCAATTGGTCAAGAAATGGCAGCTAAGCATTACTACCGCCCACGTAATGCAGAAGTTTTAGCTAAATATAAAGCGCAATTTCCTGCATTAAAAACATTTACGATTAATGAAGTATTTGGTGGTTGGGCAAATGCTCAAAAAACTCACTTTGCAAATGGTGCGATTTTTGATCAAATTTACAACTCAAAACGCTAATTTATGAACAGAAAAATACCAGCTTTAAAGCTGGTATTTTTTTATAAACTCTTCATAAGATTCACTTTTCATTGTTTCTAAATTTAGAACACGTGAGTAAGCTGGAGGGGTAAGTCCGAAGTACTCATAATGTATAGCAAAATCGGTTAGGTAATTGACGGTAGGAATATGAATGTGTGCACGTTTGAGATCTTGTTTTAATACTTCAGCCCAAATAATTCGATCATCTAACATACCCATACCTTCTGTTTTGAATAGCCAATGACGGCACACATCAAAAGCATCTCGATGGAAAAAATAACAGCTTGTATCGACAAATTTAACGCCGTCACACTCGGGGCATAAACCTAAAAATGTTCCATTTTCTTTTAAATACAAATTACGCGCTGTTGAGATTACAGGTGCTTTGTGTTCATTATAAACTTGGCGGATATTAGGAATATGCTCAGGCTCGTACCAATTATCCGCATCTAAAAAACAAATACCATCGTAAAGCTGTGCAGAAGCAATTGCAGCCCCAATGCCACGAGGTGTATCACCATAATCATTTAGGGATGTAGGTAATTTAATATGAACACAGTTCCAAGTGTCTAGAATAGTATTGGGAACTCCATCAGATATAAAAAAATGAGTTACGTTAGAGCCTTGAGTTAAAACACTTTCATGGCATTTTTTAAGTTGTTCAAGTGACTCTTTATAATAGGGAGTGACGACTGCAATTTTGAGCATAGTCTTATTTTTTATTCACTATTTTTATGATGAGTAAATACTATCGTATTTAGAAAATGATTGGAATGTAGGAGCGTTATAGATGATTTTGTCTAAATTATTTGTTTAAATTGGCTTTGAAACGGTTTTCTCAATTGAAAGTAATAATTAAGTACAAAAAGTCGTTTGGAGCTTTGTTAAAACAAGGTAATAATGTGAGGTTATATTTTTAGCTTTTTCATTTGAATAACTATGTCGCATATTTCTGTATTACTTCACGAAACTATTGATGCTTTGCTCGCTGAACGCAATACAGGTATTTATATTGATGGTACCTTTGGACGAGGTGGGCATACTCGTTTACTTCTATCAAAATTAGATGAAAATGCACGAGTTTATGCGTTTGACAAAGACCCTCAAGCTTTAGCTGTTGCAGCAGAATTAGAACAAGAAGACCCGCGTTTTAAAATTATTCATGCCAGTTTTGCAGATTTAAAACAAGAACTTGACGAGAGAAATATTGGTCAGGTTGATGGTGTTATGGCTGACTTAGGTGTGTCATCACCACAGCTAGATCAGGCGGAACGTGGTTTCAGTTTTATGAAAGATGGTCCTCTTGATATGCGTATGGATAATTCACAAGGTCCAACTGCAGCACAATGGCTTGTAGATATTGAAGAAGAAGCACTTGCCAATGTAATTTATCAATATGGTGAAGAACGCTATAGTCGCCGTATTGCCAAAGCAATTAAAAATGCAGGTTATATCGACACAACAGCAAAACTTGCTGAAATTGTAAAAGTTGCTCACCCAAAATGGGAAAAAAATAAACATGCTGCAACCCGTACATTCCAAGCTATACGTATTGCTATTAATAAAGAATTAGAAGATATTGAGGTTTTCTTACCACAAGCAGTTGATGTATTAAAAGAAAATGGTCGATTAGCTGTAATTAGCTTCCACTCTTTGGAAGATCGTTTAATTAAACAATTTATTCAACAAGAATCGACTTTGCCGGAAGATACAGGGTGGGGCTTACCGCAGAAGCAAAAAGATACACGTAAATTAAAGAAAATTTCACGTATTCGTGCAAGTGATGAAGAGGTTAAAGCAAATCCTCGTTCGCGTAGTGCATGGTTACGAGTTGCAGAAAAGTTAGCTTTAAAAGGCGAATAATGAAAACAGAAGTTGTTGAAGAAAAAAGCGAAAATTTGCGCCTAAAACGTAGAATTGCTTATGCAGTTCTACTGTTATTGGTTATGGCAAGTGCAATTATGGTTGTACTACAGGTATTTCAATATCGTCATGACTATCGTGAATTGAGTTCTTTTTATCGTGAACGTGATGATTTAAATGCAGAGTGGGGGCGTTTGTTGATTGAACAGCAAACCTTTGGTGCGACTGCACAAATTGGAACACGTGCGGTAACACAACTTCGTATGTATTCTCCACCTGCAACGCAAACTGTTGTAATTTCGATACCGACTTCGACTGAAAATAAAAAATAGGACTGGCTTTCAATGGTAGAACCACGAAAAAGACAAACAGGTAAAAAACAACAGTCGATTACCAGTCGAAATGCAGTTAGTGTTGAAATGTGGCGCTTTTATTTAATGTGGGGCGTTGTTTTATTCTGCTTCATTGCATTAATTGGTCGTGCGTTTTATGTGCAAATTGTAAATCATGATTTTTTGCAAAATAAAGTTAATGCTAAAATTTTAAGAACCGAATCTATTAAAGCAATGCGTGGGGTCATTTACGATCGTCATGGAGTGCCACTTGCGATTAGTACGCCCATTATGAAAGTGGTGATAGATCCACGTGACTACTTTGAAACTAAGAAATTATATGAAGATATTTCAGCAGAGCTAGTAAAAGATCCAGATAATAGAAAACTGAAACGTCAATTGCCAGATAGTAATCTTAATTTAGATGAACTTGCCGATGCAGTTGGAATGGATCGTGCTGAATTACGTAAAAAAATGAATGAACGTCCACGTTCACGTTATTTAGTATTGAAAAAAGAAGTACCACCACAGCAAGTAGATTTAATTTTAAAGCGTGATTTTCAGGGTGTTTACAGTGAAAAATACTATAAACGCTATTATCCGCAACCTCAGCCAAATGCACAAATTATTGGTTTGACCAATAGTGAGGGTGTAGGTGTTGAAGGTTTAGAAATGCAATTGAACTCACGTTTAGCAGGTGTGGATGGTGAGCAACAAGCCATACGTGATAAGCGTGGCAATCGTGTCAAAGATCCTGAAATTGTTAAAGAAGTTGAAGCTGGCGAAAATATTACCCTCAGTATAGATTCACGTCTGCAATATATTATGTACCGTGAGTTAACAGCGGCAGGTGTTGCAAATAATGCACGTTCTGCAACAGCAATTACGGTTGATATTAAGACGGGTGAAATTTTAGCAATGGCAAGTTGGCCATCTTATAATCCAAACGATAAAAAAGGTTTGGGTAATAAAGATGCGATGCGTAACCGCGGTGCAGTAGATTCCTTTGAGCCGGGTTCAACAATGAAACCATTAACGGTTGCTATGGCTTTGGAAAGCGGTAAATTTACAACAAATTCAGTCATTAACACCACACCGGGTTCTATGCGTGTAGGTAATCATACTATTCGTGATACGCATAATTATGGTCCACTTACTTTAGGTGGCATTATTCAAAAGTCATCTAACGTGGGTGTGGCAAAAATTGCACTATCATTGCCATATTCAACATTGCCTACATTTTATAAACGCGTTGGTTTTGGTGAGCGTTCTGCGGTTAAGTTCCCTGGCGAAAGTGCGGGTTTAATTTTGCCGAAAAGCAAATGGAATGTTTCAGAAGTTGCAACGATGGCTTATGGCTATAGTTTAAATGCAACAGTTCTACAGTTAGCAGATGCGTATGCAATGATTGCAAATAAAGGGAAAAAAATGCCTTTGAGTTTATATAAACTTGAAGAGCTCCCGAAAGGCGAGCAAATGATTGACCCTAAAATTGCAGATCAAGTTTTACTTATGATGGAAGCTGTAACTTTACCGGGTGGTACAGCACGTCAAGCTGATATTCCAGGCTATCGTGTAGCAGGTAAAACAGGTACAGCGCATAAGTTAAGAGCAGACCGTAAAGGCTATTCTCAGTCAGATTATCGCGCACTATTTGCTGGTGTTGCGCCTGTCAGTGACCCACGTTTGGCAATGATTGTGGTCGTAGAGAATCCTAAAGGTCAATATTATGGCGGTTTAGTTGCTGCCCCAGTTTTTGCACGAGTAATGCAAGAATCTTTACGTTTAATGAACGTACCCTTAGATAAACCCTTAGATGCTCCCAAAGTTCAGTAAATAGGTGAAGAATGTCAATTACATTTCAAGAACTATATAGCGTAGACCAACCCTCTGAATGGATGACGCAACAATTTCAGGGTTTTAATCTCGATAGTCGCAAAGTGACAACAGGGCAAATATTTATTGCCCTGACTTCGTTTTCACAGCCTGAAAAAACCATAGAATTTGCACAGAAAGCATTAGTAAATGGTGCTTTAGCTATTGTTTCTGAAACTGATCTTGGTTTGGAAAATGCAGTTGTTGTACCAAATGTACGCCATTTAATGGGACAGTGGGAAAAGCAATATTTACTTGCAACGCAACCCGTATCTTTAGCACGTATTATTGCTGTAACTGGTACAAATGGTAAAACAACCATTTCGCGTTTAGTCGCTGAATTATTAATGTTACAAGGCAAAAAATGTGCAGTGATGGGTACAACAGGGAATGGCATTTTGCCAAACTTGGAAGCATCATCGCATACCACATTAGATGCAGTACATTTACAAACTGCATTACATGAATATGCACAGCAAGGCGCAGAATTTGCAGCAATTGAAGCAAGCTCACATGGTTTAGAACAAGGTCGTTTAAATGGTTGTGATATTGAAATTGCAGCGTATAGCAATTTAAGCCGAGACCATTTGGATTATCACGGTACGCTTGAAGCTTATGCTGAAGCGAAATCACGCTTATTTAAATTTGAATCTTTAAAAGTTGCGATTATTAATATTGATGATGAACATGCATCTATTATGATTGCTGCTGCTAAATCAAATCCTGCTAAGCCAAAAATATTAACGTACTCAACAACGCAAGTTGCTAATTATCAAGTTCAAAATATTGAATATAGCTTAAGTGGTGCAAACTTCCAGCTTGTTACAGCGCAAGGCACATTTGACGTAAATAGTCCGTTATTGGGGCATTTTAATGTTGAAAATATCGTGGCGAGTTTAATTTCGGCAGAACAAGCTGGTTTTGCATTGGCAGATTTAATTGCGGCTGCACCACAACTAAAAGGTGCCCCAGGTCGTATGCAAGTGATTCGTGATGATGAGCGTTTATTTGTGGTCGATTATGCACATACTCCTGATGCTTTAATTCAAGTATTACAAACACTCAAACGTCACGTATCGGCTCAGCTTTGGGCGGTATTTGGTTGTGGCGGCGACCGTGATCGTGGTAAGCGTCCACTGATGACGCAAGCGGCAATTGATCATGCTGATGTTGCTTTAATTACCTCAGATAATCCGCGTACTGAAAATCCTGAACAAATTTTTGCTGATATGAAAGCAGGAATTCAGTTCGATCAACATATTGTTCATGAAATTCATGACCGCCGTGAAGCGATTAAATTTGCAGTAAAAAATGCCAAAGATGGCGATATTGTGGTTATTGCGGGTAAAGGACACGAAAACTATCAAGAAATTGATGGTGTTCGTCATTGGTTTGATGATGTTGTTGAAGTTCAGTCTGCAATTGATGCACAACATAATAATTTAGATTCAGCATATCCAGCTCAATAGGAAAGATTATGCATACATCGACAACGAGTACTGTGCCTTTAGAGCCATGGACAGCAAAACAGTTAGAAGAAGCGACTCAAGGTTATTGGCATAATGGCAAAGCACCTCAAGGGGAAATTAAACGGGTATTAACAGACTCGCGTGATGCAGAAAAAGGCGATGCTTTTTTAGCTTTAAAAGGTGAGCGATTTGACGCGCATAACTTTGTCGCGCAAGTGGCGAATAATGGCTGTGAAGTAGCAATTGTGAGTCATCCTATAGATGCAGATATTTGCCAATTAGTTGTTGCAGATACACGTTTGGCATTAGGTCATTTAGGTGCTTATCGTCGTGCGAAAAACTCACAATTAAAAGTGATCGCACTGACGGGTAGTAGTGGTAAAACCACAACTAAAGAAATGCTGGGTAGTATTTTATCTCGCTTAGCACCAACCTTAATTACGCGTGGAAACTTAAATAACGATTTAGGCGTTCCAATGATGTTGTTAGAGCTTCGTGCTGAACATCAATATGCAGTGATGGAATTGGGTGCGAGTCATCAAGGTGAAATTGATTACACTTCAAGTTTAGTTCAGCCACATGTTGCAGGCATTATTAATATTGGGACTGCACATTTAGGTGAGTTTGGTGGACGTGACGGTATTTGCCGTGCCAAATCTGAAATTTATGCACATATTGCTCAAGATGGAACATCTATTGTTCCTGCGGCAGATGATTTTGCAGATGATATTCGTAAAGCAGTACAAACAAAAAACACATTAAGTTTTGGTTTAGGTGGTGATGTTTTTGCCACCGACATCGAATTACATGCGCAATCATCGAGCTTTACTTTAAATACGCCACAAGGTAACAGAACGCTTAATTTACCATTTGCTGGTGAGCATAATGTTCAAAATGCAACGGCTGCTACAGCATTTGCATTATCTATTGGCATTGCTTTAGATGATATTGTACTTGGATTAGAACAGGCGACTGGCGCAAAAGGTCGTTTAAACTTTATTCAGCATAAAAAGCATTTATTCATTGATGACACTTACAATGCAAATCCAACCTCTATGCGCGCTGCGGCTGAAGTTTTAGCACAGCAAGAAGGCGTAAGGGTGATGGTTATTGGTGATATTGGTGAATTAGGCGCAACTGCGGCACAGCAACATTACATGCTGGGTCGAGATTTAGTGTCTACGAAAGGCTTAAATTTTGTGGTGGCAGTCGGGGAATTTGCACCTGCTTCACAAGAAGGCGCGCGTAGTACACAATATGGTAAAAAATTACAGGCATTCTTGACACAAGAGCAAGCTTTGCCATTTTTAATAAGTTTGATCGAAACACATCAACCTCAGACCATGAGTTTCCTATTTAAAGGGTCACGTTATACCCACATGGAAACCTTGATGGCTGACCTGATGGAGAAAATCTAATGCTGTTATGGCTATTTGAACATCTTGCGGGCTATAACAGCTCATTCCAAGTTGTGCGTTATTTAACTTTACGTTCATTGTTGAGCGTATTGACTGCTCTTACTATCGGATTAGTACTTGGTCCAATCATGATTCGTAAGCTTCAAGCTTTGAAATATGGTCAGGCGGTAAGTTCATTTGCTCCAGAAAACCATGCGAAAAAAATGGGTACACCAACAATGGGTGGTGTACTGATTTTACTGTCAATTGGTATTTCTACATTACTTTGGGCAGATTTATCTAACCCTTATGTGTGGATTGTATTGGCTGTAATGGTGATTTTTGGTGCCGTTGGTTGGGCGGATGACTGGATCAAAATTCGTTACAAAGATAATGCTGGCTTACCTGCGAAAAAGAAATTCTTTTGGACATCTGTCGGTTCAATTGGTGCTGGTATTGCGTTATATGTGATTGCAAAACAACAACCAGATGCGAATGTATCGGCAGATATGTTGGATATTCTGATTCCTTTCTTTAAGGAAATTAGTATTCCACTTTCCATGATTCCTCTTGGTATTGGTTTTATTGTCTTTACTTATTTTGTAATTAACGGTGCATCAAATGCAGTGAACTTAACAGATGGTTTAGATGGTCTTGCGATCATGCCAATTGTTCTTGTTGCTGCGGGTTTAGGTGTATTTGCCTACCTATCTGGTGATATTCGTTTTGCGAACTATTTACATATTCCTTATGTGAAATACACATCTGAACTTGTTGTCATTTGTGCGGCAATGATTGGCGCAGGCTTGGCATTTTTATGGTTTAACGCACATCCTGCACAAGTCTTTATGGGCGATGTAGGTGCATTATCTTTAGGTGCAATGTTGGGTACAATTGCGGTGATGGTTCGTCAAGAAATCGTATTTGCTATTATGGCAGGTGTGTTTTTGGTAGAAGCAATATCTGTATTTTTACAAATTGGTTCATTACGAATGCGTAATAAACGCGTATTTCTTATGGCGCCATTACATCATCATTATGAGAAAAAAGGATGGCGTGAAACACAAGTTGTTATTCGCTTCTGGATTATTACAATTATGCTGGTAGTTTTGGGCTTAATGACCTTAAAATTACGTTAAGCAAATTGCATAGAAAAAGTCGGCAATTGCCGGCTTTTTTTATTGTGAAATTTTTGGAGAAAATGATGAATCTACTAATGTGTCCTGTATGTCGAAAGGCGCTGAAGCTTACTGACAGAACTTGGCGCTGTGAGAGTAATCATAGTTATGACATGGCAAAACAAGGCTATGTAAATTTGCATGTTGTACAGCATAAACACAGCAAAAATCCAGGTGATACGCCTGAATCTGTTCAAGCGCGTCGTGCATTTTTAAGTGCAGGCTATTACGCACCATTACAACAAGCAGTGGTTGAAAAGATACGTGAGTTACGCATTGAAAACTTGCTTGATATTGGCTGTGGCGAAGGTTATTACACCAATGCGATGCAAGCCGAAGTGATGCAATGTGTAGGTGTAGATATTGCAAAAAATGCGGTACAAGTTGCTGCGAAGTTAAATAAAGATGTGGCTTGGATTGTTGGTACAGGTGCAACTTTGCCAGTGCTCGATGAGTCTATTGATTTATGTACAAGTTTATTTAGCCCAATTCCAAAAGAAGAAATTTTACGTGTACTCAAAGTAAATGGTTATTTGCTTGTGGTTACTCCTGCAACTGAACATCTTTATGCAATGCGTGAAGCACTTTTTGAAGAAGTAAAACCGCATGATTCACATAAGTTTGTAGAACAGCTTTCAAGTGACTTTGAGCTTGTGGAGGAAGTAGTGGTAGATGCGCCATTTACGTTGCCTCAGCAAGATTTAAAAAATCTAATAGCAATGACACCGTATGCTTACAAAGCAAAAGCTGAACGTCGTGAGGCATTGGAGCAAAAAGAAAGTTTGGAATTAAAAGCGCAATTCCAAATTTATGTGTTTAAGAAAAAATAAGCATTACATGTTTCATTTTGCAAATAAAAAGCCCTCATTTGAGGGCTTTTTATTAAAGAGTGAGTAGTGATTATTGAACTTGGTCAATCAAATTTTCTAGAGCATCTTTTTTCTGATTAGATGGTTTCACTTCAGATTTATTCTGCATCGGAGGTGGTGCTTTTTGAGAAGGTGTAAGCACGGTGTCTGGTAAATCTGAAAAATCTCGATCAGCAGTTGATGGTGCTTCTACAGGTGCTGGACGATATACAGGTCGAGCTAATGGCGGAGTAGAGCGGTCGATAGGTTTTGCAGGTTTGTCCAGTTTTTCATGGACAGTTGTTGCATGCTTGTTATCTAAACGAACCCATGATTCTGGTGTACCTTCTAGGGCTTTAGCCATGAAGTTTGTCCAAATTGGTAAAGCTGCAACACCACCATATTCACGACGTCCTAATGTTGTTGGTTGGTCAAAACCGACCCATGCAATAGAAACCAACTTCCCATTAAATCCAGCAAACCATGCGTCTTTGGCATCGTTTGTTGTTCCTGTTTTACCACCTAAGTCATTACGACCAATACTCAGAGCTGCTCGACCTGTACCATGAACAATGACATCTTGTAGGATGTTTGCCATATCAAATGCAGAGCTGGATTTTAAAATACGCTGTGCTTGGCGATATTGGGTTTTATCTTCAGTAGTTGTGGTCATAGCTTTATCTTTTTGAGTTGCTGCAATAACCTCATCGTCAGGTGTAATCACATCGGCAGAATCTACTGAATCTTCATTAATGCATTCAATACATGCATATTCGGGGTTTGCTTGATAAATGATTTTTCCATAAGCATCTTCAATGCGATTAATGAAATGTGGTTGAATGCGATAACCGCCATTTGCAAAAGTTGCATAGCCTGTTGCCATTTGTACAGGTAATACTTGTGGTGTACCTAAAGCAATAGTGTAGTTGCTCGGGATATGGTCTTCTTGTAAACCAAAGTCCATAAGAAGTTGGCGTGCGCGACTAATTCCTACTTGCTGAAGCAATCTTACCGAAACGGTATTACGAGATAAATATAAGGCACGACGCAGTGGAATAGCCCCTAAATAGCGACCATCTGAATTCTTAGGTGTCCATTTACCAATCGTAATAGGAGAGTCATCTACCATGGTGTAAGGTGTCATACCTTTTTCTAATGCGAGTGCATAAATGAAAGGTTTGATGGTAGAACCCGGTTGACGCCAGCCTTGAATTGCACGGTTAAATGAAGATTGATAGAAGTTATATCCACCGACTATGGCTTCGATTGCACCATTGTTTGGATTGAGTGCAATAAGTTGCCCTTGTACACGCGGAACTTGAATCAGTGACCAAGCTGTTTTATTTTCATTTGGTCGGAGGCGGATAATATCATTCACTTTAACAATTTGTGATGCTTTGGTAGGTGCTGCCCCCACTGCATTTGCATTGATATAAGGGCGAGCCCAAGACATACCAGCCCAATTTACAGTAACGGTTTTACCATCTTGCATAAGTGCTTCAAAGCTAGAACTATGTACTGCTATTACTTTTGCTGGATAAGTATTAGCAAATATAGAAAAATTTTTAAGAGGCTTATCGTATGCTTCTGCACCACGCCAACCATGACGACGGTCATATGCTTCTAGACCTTCTTGAACGGATTGTTCTGCATAAGCCTGACGTTTGCTATCAATAGTTGTGTAAACTTTATAACCTGAATCAATTGCTTGTTCACCAAACTTTTCAACTAATTCTGAGCGAACTAATTCTCCAACATAGGGAAATCGATTGCTGATACCACGGTCGGGCATATTCAGATTAATCGGTTCAGCTGTAGCAACTTGATATTCATGTTGATTGATATAACCAAGTTGAAGCATTCGGCCTAAAATCCAATTTCGACGTTCAAGAGCTCTTTCGGGATTGGCAACAGGGTTGTATTTAGAGGGTGCTTTGGGTAAACCTGCAATCATTGCCATTTCGGCAATTGAAAGCTCATTAACACTCTTGTCATAATAAATTTTAGCGGCTGCCGCAATGCCGTATGCATTTTTACCTAGAAAAATTTTGTTTACATAGAGCGTTAAAATTTCTTCTTTCGTTAAATTTTGTTCGATTTTTCTTGCTAAGAAGACTTCGGTCAGCTTTCTTTTGATTGTTCTTTCTGGGCTTAAGTAATAGTTTTTTGCCACTTGCATTGTGATGGTCGAACCACCAGTTTGTACATTTGATCCTGTAACAGCCTCACTAACGGCTCGCCCTAAGCCCTTGAAACTAATACCACTGTGCTCAAAAAAAGATGAGTCTTCTGCTGCAAGAAACGCATAAGTAAATTTTTTAGGAATTTGATCATATTCCATTGGAATAGAAAGTTTGCCACCATATTCTGCAATTAACTCATTATCGGCACTAAAAACCTGTAAAGGCTTGAGAAGTGGAGCTTTTTGTAAGCTAGACATTTCAGGTAGTGACGGTGCGATATATAGATACATACCGTAAAATCCCATAGGGATTACAGCTAAAATGATAGTAATTAACAAAAAAAATGGATGAACACGACCCGAACAAGATAGCTTTTTCATAACAAGTGAGTTTTAATAAGGGCTAATGGCAAACTAATTGATAGTCAGTATATCCTTTAAGGATGTCGATTGTTAGATGAGTTATTGTATACCTTAATAATAATAGAACATCATCGATTAGTAGCTTATTTTTTTTGGGGAAGAAAAATAATAGGAATTGACTATAGTGCGCAGTCTATATAGTAAGCAGAGTAAGGGGTTAATAGGCGTAGATATTAGTTCTACTTCTGTTAAATTGCTGGAACTTTCTGTAAAAAATGGTCGATATTGGGTGGAAAATTACGCCTTAGTACCATTACCAGAAGGTAGTGTTGTTGAAAAAAATATTCTCAATCCAGAAGCTGTTGGCGATGCCATTGAAAAAGCTTTGAGTATTTCTAATATTCGAATTGACAATGTTGCGCTCGCAATTCCTACATCTATGGTAATTACCAAAGTCATTGAAATGGATGCGGATATGACGAGTGATGAACGGGAAGTTCAAATTCGTATGGATGCAGAGCAATATATTCCATTCCCATTGGATGAAGTAAGTCTAGATTTTGAAGTCTTATCAGATCGTTTATCTAACCCAAATCGTGTGAATGTATTACTCGTTGCGACACGTGTTGAAAATGTGGAAATGCGTTGTGAGGCAATTGAATTAGCTGGTTTAACACCTAAAATTGCCGATGTTGAAAACTTTGCTATTGAAAATGCATTTAAAGTTTTTGCTGATACTTTACCAATGGGTGCAAATACGATTGGTATTTTAGATATTGGTCACACCATGACTACATTGTCTGTATTGCAAGATAATAAAATTATTTATAACCGCGAACAGGTGTTTGGCGGTAAACAGTTAACACAAGAAATTCAAAACCGTTATGGGTTGTCGTATGAAGAGGCAGGGCGAGCGAAAAAAACGCGTACTTTACCTGATGATTACGATACAGAGGTTTTAGAGCCATTTTTAGATGCTGTAATTCAACAGGCAGCTCGTTCATTACAGTTCTTTTTCTCATCTTCTCAATTCAATGAAATTGACCATATTTTGTTGGCTGGCGGAAATGCAAATATTCCAGGCTTAGCAAAGGTTTTACAACAAAAACTAGGTTATCGCGTGACGACAGCAAATCCATTTTTACAGATGGGTTTTTCACCACAAATCGATATTAAAAAAATTGAAAGTGATGCGCCATCGTTATTAGTTGCATGCGGATTAGCATTGAGGAGTTTTGATTAATGGCAAAGATTAATTTACTCCCTTGGCGCGAAGAGCTGAGAGAAAAAAGAAAGAAACAATTTGTTGCTGCAAGTGCTGTAGTTGCATTGTTGGGCGTATTACTTGTTGGGATTACATGGTTTTTCTATGACCAAAAATTAAGTGATCAAGAGCAAGCTAATCAACTTATTGTTAGTACGAATCAAAATTTAGATCAGCAACTTAAATCTTTAGAAGGTTTGCAAGAAAAGCGTAATCAAATTATTGAACGTATGCAGCTAATTCAAGGCTTACAAAGTCAAAGACCCATTGCAGTCCGCTTGATTGATGAATTGGTACGTGTAACACCAGAAAATGTTTATATCACTCGTTTTACACGAGCAGGGAATAAATTTACGTTTGAAGGTAGAGCTGAAAGCCCAAATGCTGTAGCTGAGTTTTTGAGAAATTTAGAAGCATCCTCTTGGTATAGAAATGCGTTTATGAATTCATTTCTTGCAGGTCCAGAGCCAGCTCAAGGTCAAAAATCTTTAGTACCACGCCCAGAAGCTAGTTATGGAACATTTGTGGTGACAGCAGACTTAGATGAACCATCTATTCAAGCTGTTGCAGCAGAGCAGCCAGCAGTAGTTGTAGAAGAACAAGTTGTTGAAGTTTCAGCTTCGGAGGTCGTGCAATGAGTATAAATGACTTTGATGATATGACTGAAGAAGTGCCAGTTGCGAAAAAGAAAAAATTTGATTTTCAAAAATTTATGCAACAGTGGAATACATTGGATGCAAATAACTATGGTGGTTGGCCAGTTTCGGTAAAAGTTACCGTTTGGATTTTTGTTTTGGTGGGGATCATGTTCTTAGGTTATATGTTGTTGTTAAAACCTAAGATGGATGAGATTTCTAATGCAAATGCACAAGAGCAAAACTTGTTAAATGAGTTTAGAGCGAAAGATTCCACGCTTCGAAACTTACAAGCGTATCAGCGCCAATTACAAGAAATGGAAGCAAACTTTAATCAGCAATTAGAGCAACTTCCGAAAGAAACTGAAATTCCTGGTTTGGTTGAAGACATTAACGTAACAGGGGTAAATTCAGGGCTGAAGTTTAGAAATATTCGTTTAGAACCAGAAGTTGCACAAGAATTTTTCATTGAGCAGCCTATTTCTATGGAAGCTGTAGGTGATTATCATTCTTTTGGTGCATTTTCGAGCAGTATTGCAGCATTACCACGAATTGTAACATTGCATGATTTTACGCTGACAGCTGGTCCAAATACAGAAAAGAGAACAGATATACCTCAAATTACATATAACGTAAAAGCCAAGACTTATCGTTATGTGGGTAATGCAGAAGGAGCACAATAATGAAGATTAAAACATTAATGCTTCTTTGCTTTGCTACAGCAACACTTGTAGCTTGTGATTCTAGAATTGATGAGGTTAACTTACAAATGGCTGAAATTCGAAGTCAGCCACCGTTACCTATTGAGCCGACCCCTAATTTTGATCCTGCTCCAGTGTTTAATTATTCAGCTTTGCAACTACGTAGTCCATTTATACAGAGTTCTTTGGCGGCAGAGTTAAAACTTATGGCTGGTAAGCGAGTATATCCAAACTTATCACGTCAACCACAACCGTTAGAAAGTTATCCGCTTGAATCTTTAAGCCTGAAAGGAAGTCTTAAAAATAATGCAGGACAGATTATTGCATTAATTCAAACACCAGATGGGGAAGTAGATCGTGTGCAAGTCGGTAGCTATATGGGGACAAGCTACGGGCGTGTAGTGAAAATTACACCCACACAAATCGACTTAATTGAAATTATTCCAGATGGTCGTGATGGATATGTCGAACGTCCAAGAAGTCTGATTTTAATTGGGCTTACGCCATAAGTTAAGGAATAAAAATGAAGAATAGTATAAAAGATTTTATATTTGGGGATGGTCATACAATGAACAACTTGTTCCGTCAATTTTCTATGGGGGCAGTTGCTTTTGCCATAGTACAAGCTGCAAATGCTCAATTAAGTATTACAAACATTGTCCCAATGGAAGTACCTGGTCAGGGGACTGAAATACGTGTGATGTTTAATGGAATTCCTTCGCAACCAGCGGCTTATCAGTTGGAACAGCCGTCACGCTTAATTCTAGATTTTGACAAAACACAACAAAAGCTACAGCAAAAAACCATTCCTGTTACATCAAAAGAAGCCAGTTCTGTAGATGTGGCTTCAGATGCTGAGCGTTCACGTTTAACTGTAAATTTAGCAAATTCAGGCGCATTCACAACACGTGTTGAAGGCAATACATTCATATTAAAAATTAACTCAGCAAATGCGGTTGCTAAACCTGTACCTGCACCAATACGAAACCAAATTGCAAAAGGTGTTTCAAATATTTCTTTTCAACGTGGTGCGGATGGTGATGGGCAAGTTATTGTTGATTTGCTTGGAAAAGATACCCCTGTTGATGTTCAGCAAAATGGTAGCAAAATTATTGTTCGTACCATTGGTAATAAAATCCCAGTAAATTTAACACGTCGTTTAAATGTGAATGATTTTGCAACTCCTGTATCAACCATTGATTCACATAATGATGGAGCAAATGGTGTAATCACTATTCAGGCGACTGGTGGCTATGAATACATGGCTTATCAAGCTGAAAATAAGCTCACAATTACGTTAAAGCGTCCAACTGAAAAAAATGTTTTAAAACCACGTTCAGCAACAAGCTATACAGGTCAAAAGCTTTCTTTAGACTTCCAAGATATTGAGGTTCGTCGAGTTCTTCAACTTTTAGCAGACTTTACCAATATGAACATGGTTGCTGCTGATAGTGTAGGGGGAAGTATCTCATTACGCTTAAAAGATGTGCCGTGGGATCAAGCTTTAGACATTATTTTAAAAGCAAAAAATTTAGATAAACGCCGTACTGGCAATGTGATTTGGATTGCACCAGTAACAGAGTTATCTAAGGCTGATGCTGAAGAAGTAAAAATGCTTGAGCAACAAGTTAAACTAGCACCAATTCAAACAGAATATATTCAATTGAATTATGCAAAAGTTGAAGATATTGCCTCATTAATCACCTCAAATAAATCTGCAGGTGGAGCAAGTGAGAAAGGTGAAAGTCTTCTGAGTAGTCGAGGTTCTATTTCTGTCGATAAACGAACCAATACACTGATTGTGAATGATACCGAGCAATTTATTCAAAAAGTGAAAAAAATGATCGACTTGCTTGATGTAGCCGTTAAGCAAGTCATGATTGAAGCAAGAATTGTAACTGCAGATACAAGTTTTGCTCGAGAGTTGGGTATTAATTGGAATCTTGATAGAAATAATCCATCTCTTGCTGATGGACCAAATGGTTCTACGGTTTGGGGTGGGGATTTTTCTCCGAAATTTGATTTGGGCGTGAATTTAGGAACAGCAACATCAGGTACTTTTAATTTTGGTTTACTTAAAATCTCAGATTACATGCTGAATTTAGAGTTAACGGCAATGCAGGCCGATGGACATGGTGAAGTACTTTCTGCACCAAAAGTTTTGACAGGTGATAAGCAAAAGGCTTACATTCTCCGTGGTGATCAGCTTCCATACCAAACATGGAGTGCTGATACAGGTGTAACAACAAACTTTGTTGCTGCTAATCTTAAATTGGAAGTTACGCCAAGTATTACCCCTGACGGTAAAGTTCAGATGTCTTTAAAAATTCAAAAGGATACTGTGGGTGAGTTAACTACAGCAGGCTATGCGATTAAGAAGAATGAACTTGAAACCAATGTGTTGATTGATGATGGCGAAACGGTTGTACTTGGTGGTATTTTTGATGATGCGAAAAGTAACACCTATAAAAAAGTGCCATTCTTAGGTGATATTCCATTTGTAGGGAATTTATTTAAGAATAATGTCAAATCAAATCTTCAATCTGAGCTATTGATTTTTGTTACACCACGAATTGTTAATGACAGTGTTTCAAGAAATCATTAATATATTTTCAATTTAAACAAAATTAAAAGGTGACTCCTTGCTAAGCAAAGAGTTTGGGTCTCTACCAAATATATATTTGGTAGGGCCGATGGGGGCAGGAAAAACAACCGTTGGACGACACCTCGCAGAGTTGTTAGGTCGTGAGTTTCTAGATAGCGATCATGAGATTGAGCGAAAAACAGGTGCGACGATTCCTTGGATCTTTGAAAAAGAAGGTGAAATAGGATTCAGAAGTCGAGAAACAACGGTTATTGATGAGTTAACAAATCGACAAAACCTTGTTTTAGCAACAGGTGGTGGTGCTGTGACTCAAGCCCCTAATCGTAAATTTTTAAAACAGCGTGGTATCGTTGTTTATTTATATACGCCTGTTGAAATTCAGCTTCAACGGACTTATCGCGATAAAAATCGTCCTCTACTGCAAGTCGAAAATCCTGAACGTAAGTTACGAGATCTTTTGGCTATCCGCGACCCTTTGTATAGAGATGTTGCTCATTATATTATTGAAACAAACCAAGGTGCAGCGCGAGATTTAGCGCATAGTATCTTGAATTTAGTTGTTTCTAACGAATTACTTTAAGTTGTTAAGCGGTCTATTTCATGCAAACTCTACATGTTGAACTCGGCGATCGCCGTTACCCAATTTTTATTGGTAGTGATTTGAATCCACAAACATTACTTGAGCCTTATATTAAAGGTCGCCAAGTAATGATTGTGACCAATACAACAGTTGCGCCTTTGTATTTAGACCGCTATGTATGTGCAATTGAAGCCTTGGGTAAAACAGTTGAAACTTGTATTTTACCTGATGGTGAAAAGTATAAAAATATTGAACATTTAACATTAATTTTTGATGCTTTGTTAAAGGTTGGTTTCAATCGAGATTGTACTGTTCTTGCTTTGGGTGGGGGCGTGATTGGAGATATGGCAGGATTTGCATCTGCAAGTTTTCAGCGCGGTGTTTATTTCATTCAAGTTCCTACAACATTACTTTCTCAAGTCGATTCTAGTGTTGGCGGTAAAACAGGAATTAATCATCCTTTAGGCAAAAATATGATTGGTGCATTTCAGCAGCCCCAAGTGGTGCTTGCAGATATGTCTCAATTAAAAACATTGCCACCACGTGAACTTTCAGCAGGTTTAGCCGAAGTTATTAAATATGCGCTTTTGGGTGATATTGAGTTTTTAGCTTGGCTTGAAGAGCATATTGATGGTCTAGTTGCGGGTGATGAAGTATTACTTGCTGAAGCGGTTTATCGTTCTTGTGCACATAAAGCACGTATTGTTGCAAATGACGAAAAAGAACAAGGTGAACGTGCATTATTAAATTTAGGTCATACTTTTGGTCATGCGATTGAATCATACTTGGGTTATGGCGAGTGGTTACATGGGGAAGCTGTAGCAACCGGGATGGTCATGGCGGCAGATTTGTCTTATAGAATGGGATGGGTTAGTGAAGCAGATTTAGAGCGTACAAAAAACATCATTTCTCGTGCACAATTACCTATTATTTGCCCTAAAATCCCCTTGGATGATTTTCTTGGATTTATGTCACATGATAAGAAGGTGCTGAACGGTCAGCTCCGTCTTGTATTGATGAAGCAATTAGGTCATGCAGTTATTACAAAAGAGTTTGATGTAGAATTGATGAAACAATCAATTTTAGCCAATCAAGAAACTTCATAGGGTATTTTTATGGCAACACTCCGTACATATTGGGAACGTATTCAAAGTTCAATTTGGCTTACGTGCGGTGTGTTGTGCTTATTTTTTGCTTTGGTTTTTTGGGCTGTTTCAGACAAAGAAGAAGATTATGTTGAAATTGTAAAAGAGCCTGAGACAGAGGTTGAAATTCAAATTCAGCCTGAAAAAGTTGCAGCAACAGCACATTTAGGTGCGCTTTTAGAGGAAGTAAAACCTTTAGAAATCACCACGCGGTTAACAGCATCAGGTAATCATGAAGCAGAATTTCGAGGTACTAAGTTTATTGCAGATCATGCTAAAAACTCGACCATTGAATTATTTCGAGCAAGAGACGAAAGTGTTGTTAAGGGTTTTATTCAAAAGCAAAAAGATCGTTCACAGTTTACTTATATTCGTTTAAGTGGTGAAAATCAGCAAGAACAATATGTCGTACTTTATGGTAACTACGATAGTTCAAATGCTGCGAAAGCTGATTTAACACAATTGACAATAAACCTTCCTGCTTCAGTTAAACCAAGTATTCATACATTTTCTGAATATGCAGGTTTGGTCAATGATCTTGGCTCAGATGATCTAGGTGTTACTGGAAAGTTATATGAAGTTAGATTGTTACCTGCTGCTCTTCCTAAAGTTGTAGTACCAGTCGTTAAACAGAACACCATCAGTGAAAATCAAATCCCAGATTCTGCAACAACATCCACAACAGTGACTCGTCGGGATGGAAATGGAAACATTGTAGATGTTCAAAAGACGCATACAGAAGTTCCTGTTACGCCAGCAGTGTCGTCAGAATAATAAAAAAGATAAAGTGAGTGAAAATGGGTCACAAGACCGTCCTAAAATAGCGCAATCACTTTAGTTATTATTTCAATAACGCACATGAATAGTGCATTATTTTCACAAGTAAACTCGGTTCCCTATATTTTTTTATAACAGCCCTTTCAAAATAAATGTTTCAAACATTCAATAAACAGTTGGCATTGTTTTTGCTTTATTGGTGCATGAATAGAAGAAACGTCACTATTTTGGCGCAAAAATATTCAATTATTGTGCGGTTTTGTTAAATTTTCTTACGTAATTTAAGTGCATAAACAGCATAGATTTGTTCTTCATCGCCTTACGATGCGCTATAACTTAGCTAATAGTTCAATTGTAAATAGAACAAGTTTTGTGAATATTCATTGATATTAGTGAGTCAGACTAATCGCAAAGAAATTAGATTTATTTTAGTACTCGAAAGAGTATGCTGAAAAGAAGGGTACGCTATGCACATGCCATCGCCTAATACTGTAGCTCCCGCTCAAGGTTTATACCAACCGGATGAGTTTAAAGATAACTGTGGTTTCGGTTTAATTGCCCATATGAAGGGTGATGCAAGCCATGATTTAGTCAAGACCGCAATTCATAGTTTAAGTTGTATGACCCACCGTGGTGGTATTGCCGCAGATGGCAAAACTGGGGATGGTTGTGGTCTTCTTTTGGCTATGCCGAAAGCATTCTTCCGCGAAGAAGCAAAAAAAATTAGTGATGTAACATTAAGTGAAGTCTTTGCTGCGGGGACTATTTTTCTAAATCTAGATCCTGCATTAGCTGCACATTCTAAAAAAATTCTAAGCAAAGAAATTGAAGCTGAAGGATGTAAAGTTCTAGGTTGGCGTGTAGTTCCAACCAATAACGATGCTTTGGGTTCTATTGCAATGCAGTCTTTGCCTGCATTTGAACAGATTATTGTGAACTGCCCAATGGGCGTTACAGAAGTAGAATTTAACCGTAAATTGTTTATGGCACGTCGTCGTGCAGAACAGCAATTAACAAACGATCCTTACTTTTATGTAACGACTTTATGTTCAACAGTGATTACATATAAAGGCTTGATGATGCCTGCATATATTGCAGACTTCTATACAGACCTAGCTGATGAACGTCTAGCATCACACATTGTAGTATTCCATCAGCGTTTTTCTACAAATACCTTACCACGTTGGCCATTGGCACAACCTTTCCGTTATTTGGCACACAATGGTGAAATCAATACCATTACAGCCAACCGTAACTGGGCTGTGGCGCGTACACCTAAATTTGAAAATGAGTTTTTACCAGGTTTAACAGACTTAAATCCTATTGTTAACCGCACAGGTTCAGACTCATCAAGTATGGATAACATGCTTGAGATTTTGGTAAGCGGTGGTATGGATTTATTCCGTGCACTTCGTATGTTGGTACCACCTGCATGGCAAAATGTTGAAACCTTAGATGCAGATTTGCGTGCATTTTATGAGTTCAACTCTAAGCACATGGAAGCTTGGGATGGTCCAGCAGGTTTAGTCATTCAAGATGGTCGTCATGCGATTTGTATGCTTGATCGTAATGGCTTACGTCCTGCGCGTTGGGTGATTACCAAAAATGGTTACATTACACTTGCATCAGAAATTGGTGTTTGGGGTTATGAGCCTGAAGATGTGGTTTCTAAAGGTCGTGTGGGGCCGGGTCAAATTCTTGTAATTGATACTTTCACCGGTAAGATGCTTGATACGAAAGACGTAAGTAATCACTTGAAACGCATGCGTCCTTATCGTGAATGGTTACGTGAAAATTCTGTTCGTATTCAAGGTAGCCCTGAGCTAGAAGAATACTTATGTGATCAAGGCTTAAAAGGTGATGATCTAAAAGCATCTCAAAAAATGTTCATGGTGACATTTGAAGAGCGTGATCAATTATTACGTCCAATTGCTGAAAGTGGTCAAGAAGCAGTAGGTTCAATGGGTGATGATACGCCAATGGCTGTATTGTCTCGTCAAGTTCGTCATGTTTCAGATTACTTCCGTCAGCAGTTTGCTCAGGTGACAAATCCACCAATTGATCCATTACGTGAATCCATTGTTATGTCATTGGAAACGTGCTTTGGTCGTGAGCAAAATGTATTTGAACAAAGTCCAGAACATGCAGATCGCTTAATTATTTCAAGCCCTGTACTTTCAAATTCGAAAATGCATCAAATTCGTACTTGTGGTCGTAAAGGTTATGAAATTGCAGATATCGATTTGAACTATGCTGAAGCAGAAGGTCTTGAAGCTGCAATTTCACGTATTTGTGAAGAAGCAGCCCAAGCAATTCGTGATGGCAAAACCTTGCTTGTTATTTCAGATAAGAAAATCCGTGAAGGTTTCTTACCTGCAAATGCGATTATGGCAACAGGTGCAATTCACCACTTCTTGATGAATGCGGGTTTACGTACAGATGCTAACATTATTGTTGAGACAGGATTAGCGCGTGATGCTCATCAGTTTGCAGTTATTTTAGGTTTTGGCGCAACCGCGATTTATCCATATCTTGCTTATGATGTAATTAATGATTTAATTGCAAAAGGTGAGTTATTGGGAGATCCAATTCATGCTCAAGCAAACTTCCGCAAAGGCATTGAAAAAGGCTTATTAAAAGTTCTTTCGAAAATGGGTATTTCAACTGTCGCATCTTACCGTGGTGGTCAGTTATTTGAAGCAGTTGGCTTATCTGATGAAGTGGTAGCGAAATGCTTCACGGGTGTACCAAGTCGTATTAAAGGTGCAACATTTGTTGACCTTGAAAATGATTTGAAAAAATTGGCAGATTTGGCGTGGAAAGCACGTAAACCAATTGAACAAGGCGGTTTACTTAAGTTTGTATTCGATAAGGAATATCACGCATTTAACCCAGATGTGATCAACGCTTTACATAAAGCTGTTCGTTCGGGTAACTATGCAGACTTTAAAGAATATGCCGAGCTTGTAAATACACGTCCAATTGCCACAATTCGTGATTTATTTAAGCTTAAAACAGAAAACTCAATTGCTTTAGATGAAGTTGAATCTGTAAAAGAAATTCTTCCTCGTTTTGACTCAGCAGGCATGTCTTTAGGTGCATTATCTCCTGAAGCACATGAAGCAATTGCGATTGCAATGAACACCATTGGTGGTCGTTCAAACTCGGGTGAGGGCGGTGAAGACCCTTCACGTTACGGCACAATTCGTAACTCGAAAATCAAACAAATTGCGTCAGGTCGTTTTGGTGTAACTCCTGCATACTTAACATCTGCAGAAGTACTTCAAATTAAAGTGGCTCAAGGTGCAAAACCAGGTGAAGGTGGTCAGTTGCCGGGTGGTAAAGTGAATGGCTTAATTGCTCGTTTACGCTACTCTGTGCCAGGTGTGACGCTTATTTCTCCTCCTCCGCATCATGACATTTATTCAATTGAAGATTTATCTCAATTAATTTTCGACTTAAAACAAGTTAACCCACAGGCGATGGTGTCCGTTAAGCTTGTTTCTGAGCCGGGTGTCGGTACGATTGCAGCGGGCGTTGCAAAAGCCTATGCCGATTTCATTACCATTTCAGGTTATGACGGTGGTACAGCGGCTTCTCCACTTTCTTCAATTCATCATGCAGGTTCTCCATGGGAACTCGGTTTATCTGAAGCGCATCAAGCACTTCGTGTAAACGATTTACGTGGCAAAGTACGCGTACAAACTGATGGTGGTTTGAAAACAGGTCTAGATGTTGTGAAAGCAGCCATTTTAGGTGCAGAAAGCTTTGGCTTTGGTTCTACACCAATGATTGCTTTAGGTTGTAAATACCTACGTATTTGCCACTTAAATAACTGTGCAACGGGTGTTGCAACTCAACAAGATCATTTACGTCAGGAACACTATATTGGTGAACCTGAAATGTTGATTAACTTCTTCACATTTATTGCAGAAGAAACACGTGAATGGTTAGCGGCTTTAGGTGTTTCAAGTTTAAAAGACTTAATTGGTCGTACAGACTTACTTGAAGTTTTACCAGGTGAAACAGATAAGCATGGTCACCTTGATTTAAGTCCATTGCTTCAGTCGCATCCTGCTGCTGAAGGCAAAGCGCAATATTGCCAAGTTGAAGGAAATGCGCCATTTGATAAAGGCTTACTCGCTGAAAAAATGGTTGCAGAAATTCTTCCTGCAATTGAAGCTGGAACGGGTGGTGAATACCACTTCACGATTGGTAACTGTGACCGCTCTATTGGTGCGCGTTTATCGGGTGAAATTGCACGTCGCTACGGCAACCTAAGTATGGAAGCACATCCTGTTAAAGTGAATTTGACAGGCACAGCAGGTCAGTCTTTAGGTGTTTGGAATGCTGGTGGTTTGCATATTAGCTTAGAAGGCGATGCAAATGACTATGTAGGTAAAGGTATGGCAGGTGGTCGTATTTCTATCTTCCCACCAAAAGGTTCACCATTCCAAAGCCAAGAAACAGCAATTATTGGTAATACATGTTTATACGGTGCAACAAGTGGTAAGTTGTTTGCAGCAGGTACAGCAGGTGAGCGTTTCGCAGTTCGTAACTCAGGTGCTTTTGCTGTCATTGAAGGTGCAGGCGATCACTGCTGTGAATATATGACTGGCGGTATTGTGACTGTATTAGGCAAGGTAGGTCATAACTTTGGTGCAGGCATGACTGGTGGTTTTGCTTATGTACTTGATTTAGATAATGACTTCGTTGACCATTATAACCACGAACTAATCGAGTTAAATCGTATTTCAACTGAAGCGATGGAAGAACATCAATCATTCTTACTACGCATTTTAGATGAACATATTAAAGAAACAGGTAGTGCTTGGGCGTACAAGATCCGCCATGAGTTTGATTTCTACAGCCGTAAATTCTGGCTAGTGAAACCAAAAGCTGCAAACTTGCAGACTTTGTTAAAAACAACTCAAGCAGATCCACAATAATTCCACTACTTGCTGAAAGATAGGCAGATGTAGCGGTAAAAAAGCCGTTACATCTACCCACGGAGAGAGACATGGCAGAGCGCCTAAACAATGACTTTCAATTCCTGGATGTAGCACGCCAAGATCCAGAGAAAAAAGATCTAAATATCCGCAAAGCAGAATTTGTGGAAATTTACAAACCATTTACAGCAGAAGTTGCTGCAAACCAAACGCATCGTTGTTTAGGTTGTGGTAATCCATATTGTGAGTGGAAATGTCCAGTACATAACTACATTCCAAACTGGCTAAAACTAATTGCAGAAGGTCGCATTTTCCAAGCAGCAGAATTGTGTCATCAAACCAATACCTTGCCTGAAGTATGTGGTCGTGTATGTCCACAAGACCGTTTATGCGAAGGTGCGTGTACCTTAAACGATGGTTTTGGTGCAGTGACTATTGGTAATGCTGAAAAATATATCAATGATACAGCTTTTGCACTAGGCTGGCGTCCAGACATGTCTCATGTGAAATGGACAGACAAAAAAGTTGCGATTATTGGTGCAGGTCCTGCAGGTTTAGGTTGTGCAGATATTCTTGTACGTAACGGTGTAAAACCTGTTGTATTCGACAAGCGCCCTGAAATTGGTGGTCTTTTAACGTTTGGTATTCCAGAATTTAAAATGGAAAAAGACGTGATGAAACGCCGCCGTGAAATTTTCTCAGGCATGGGCGTAGAGTTTCGTCTAAATGTTGAAATTGGTACAGATATCACCATCGATCAGCTTCTTGCAGAATACGATGCTGTCTTTATGGGTATGGGAACATACACATATATGAAAGGTGGTTTCGCAGGGGAAGATTTGGATGGTGTTGTAGATGCACTTGATTTCTTAATTGCCAATGTAAACCGTACGCAAGGTTGGGAAAAAGATCCTTCAGAATATATTTCAGTTGAAGGTAAAAAGGTCATTGTTCTTGGCGGTGGTGACACTGCAATGGACTGCAACCGTACTTCAATTCGTCAAGGTGCTGAATCTGTAACATGTGCTTATCGTCGTGATGAAGAGAACATGCCAGGTTCACGTCGTGAAGTAAAAAATGCACGTGAAGAAGGGGTGAACTTTGCTTTTAACCGTCAGCCAATTGAAATTGTGGGTGAGAACGGCAAAGTAACAGGCGTTAAAGTGGTAACAACGCAATTGGGTGAGCCTGATAGTCGTGGTCGTCGTAGTCCTGAGCCAATTCCAGGCTCTGAAGAAATTTTACCTGCCGATGCTGTGTTACTTGCATTTGGTTTCCGTACAAGTCCTGCGGATTGGTTTGGTGGTGTAAATATCAATCTAGATGGTTCAGGTCGTGTAGTTGCTCCTGAACAACAAGAATTTAAATTCCAAACATCTAACCCGAAAATTTTTGCGGGCGGAGATATGGTACGTGGTTCGGATTTGGTTGTAACAGCAATTCATGAAGGTCGCCAAGCAGCAGAAGGTATTCTTGATTATTTAGATGTGTAATCTGTTAAGTACTTAAATATCTTATCTTTGTATGATAAAAACTCGCTTCGGCGGGTTTTTTATTTATAAAGTTTGTTTGAAATTTATGTTTAATTTTAAGTAAAGAAAATACACAATAAAGATAAAGAATCGAGTTAGAATCGAATGAATATCATAAATATAACGAAGTCATTGAGGTTTATAGAAATGAATTATATGAAGAAAAGTGTTTTAGCAGCTGCATTGGCAAGTACATTAATGCTAACGGGTTGTGGCTATAACACACTACAAGTAAAAGATGAGTCTGTTGCTGCAACATGGTCAGAAGTGCAAAACCAATATCAACGCCGTGCAGATTTAGTGCCTAATCTTGTGAATGTTGTGAAAGGTTATGCAAAACACGAAGAGCAAGTATTAACTGAAGTGACTCAAGCACGTGCCAATGTTGCTGGCTTAAAAGTAGATAAAGAGGTTTTAGAAGATCCTGCATTATTTGAAAAATATCAACAAGCACAAGCACAAATGACCAGTGCCTTGTCACGCTTAATTGCGGTTTCAGAAAACTACCCAGACTTAAAAGCAAATGAACAGTTTAGAGAGCTTCAAGTTCAGTTAGAGGGAACGGAAAACCGTATTGCTGTGGCGCGTAATCGTTATATTACAAGCGTGCAAGACTTTAACTCGTATTCACGCCAATTCCCGCAAGTAATGACAGCGAAAGTCATTGGTATGAAAACCAAAGAAAACTTCAAAGCAGATCAAAGTGCACAAACAGCACCAAAAGTGTCATTTGAATAATTAAATTGCTCAAAACACGGTAGGAATGGTGCGAATGATTGATTCTGAAAAAAGTTTTCCAATAGCAAAGTTCATGCAGCTTATGGTTTTAAGTTGCATGATGCTTTTTAGTTTTTCTGCTTGGAGTGAAACAGCAACTGCAACGGATGAAAGTGCAGATGTTATTGTTGCAGGAAAAATTATTCAGAATCAGCAAAAAACATTAAATTCACAGAGCGTTGAGCAAAAAAATGTTCAGCCACTGCAAGTTGAAAGTGATTTAGCGGATGGTGAATCAATCCGATCATTACCGAGTTTAAATGAACCTGTTATTGATCAAGCCAATATTTTATCTGCAAGTGAAAAGCAACAAATAAGCACACGCATTTTAAAGTTAAATGAACAAGCCAAAGCACAAATAGGTGTTGTGATTGTTCCAACAACAGGTCAGGAAGATATTTTTGATTTCACAATGCGTGTTGCGGAGCAATGGAAACTTGGCTCGGAAAAGCAAGATAATGGATTATTAATGGCAATAGCAATTAATGATCGACGTATTCAAATTGCAACAGGTTATGGTTTAGAAGGTGTTTTGCCCGATATTGTTGCAAGTCGAATTATTCGAAATAATATTACACCTTACTTTAAGCAAAATCAGTTTGCACAAGGTGTTGATGCGGGTTTAGCTGAAATAGAAAATATTTTAAATATGGATCCTGAAATTGCAGCGCAAGCAGCTTTGGAGCTTAAAGAACGTCAAGAACAAGCTTTACATGAACAGCAAGGAAAAGAGAAAACGTTTAATACGGCATTAATTATTTTAATTGCAGGAATTATTGGGTCATTTGTAGTTGGTAAGCGCTTAAGTGCTTCTACCGCAGCTGTTGCGGGAACTGTTGCAGGGCTCGTAAACGGTGCAGGATTACTCACAAGTTTATTAATTGGCGGAGGTATTTTCTTTCTACTTATTACAACGATTGCACAAGTATTATTTCAAGCTGTTTTATCGGGCAGTGGTGGTAGAGGGGGCGGCTCGGGCGGTGGTTTTGGTGGTGGAGGATATCGCGGTGGTGGCGGTGGTTTTGGCGGGGGAGGAGCATCAGGCTCATGGTAAAAAATACGGAAACGACAAAAATTGTCACGCAACCTAAATTAAATGAAATAGCGACACCGAGTCTTAAACGATGGTTAAAGCATTTCTTTTTCATGCCTGCAACAAAACGGTATTTTAATCAGCAGGATCAGCATGCTATTGCAGAAGCTGTAAAAGTAGCAGAGCAAGGGCATGTCGGGGAAATTCAAGTTGTTATTGAGGCTTACATTCCAGCAGCCAATGCATTTTATCAAGATACACATGCAAGAGCAAAACAGTTATTTGCGGAAGTAGGTGTTTGGGATACAGAGTTTAATAGCGGTGTATTGTTGTATATAAATTTATGTGACAAAAAAGTAGAAATATTGATAGATAGAGGCATTAAGAAAGCCACAACTCAAGATGTATGGAATAATATTTGTGAAACAATAATTCAAAGTATAAAACAGCAAGAATATAGAAAAGCAGTTGTAAATGGTGTTGGAGAAATAGGAAAAGTTTTAGATGAATATTATGCAGGTAGAACAATAAATATTGAGAACGAGTTAACAAATTCTCCAATTATTATTGGGTGAGTGAGTTTTTGGTGACGTTTTTTGTCACTTTTTTACATATAAAAACAATTTGCATCTAGTCTTCTAAAAATACTTATTATAAGGCTCTGTTTTTGCTTAAAATATAATTATAATAAAAGCTGGCATGTAAAATGCTACGTACAAAATAGCTCATAAAGCTTATAAAAACTTAACAAAACATTTGTGGAGAATGTTATGAAATCAGTACAAAAGGGTTTTACTCTTATTGAATTGATGATCGTTGTAGCGATTATCGGTATTCTTGCAGCAATCGCGATTCCTGCATACCAAGATTACACTAAGCGTTCACATGTTACAGAAGGTTTAAGCCTTGCTGGTGGTGCTAAAGCTGCTGTTGCAGAGTTTGCTTCTTCTCAAGGTGCATATCCTGCTGACAATACAAAAGCAGGTTTGGCAGCTGAAGGTGATATTAAAGGCAATTCTGTTACTAAAGTAAATGTAACAAATGGTTTAATTACAATTACTTATAATGAAAAAGTTGAAAAAGATAAAGCTTTATTATTAAGTCCATCAACTTCTGCTGGTGGTGTAACTTGGAAATGTAAAGCTGCTGATACTAACGGTGTTAACCAAAAATACTTACCAAGTAACTGTCGTACAGGTTCAAACTAATTTAGTTTAACTTGTGTGATTTGAAAACCTACCTTTATGGTAGGTTTTCTTTTATTGTTGAGGGGAAAATGTCTAAAAATAAAAGTTTTAGCTTATTATTACTTGTATTAAGCATAACATTCATAATTTATAGCAATGGTTTTAAAGCGGATTTTATTTTTGATGATTATCCAAATTTACAAGACCTAGGTAATTATGGAGACATAAATACTTGGAATAAAGCTAAAAATTTTATAAGTAATGGTTTTTCTGGTCCCACTGGTAGACCAATTTCATTAGCGAGTTTTTTACTCAATGATAATACATGGCCATCTATAGCCTCATCATTTAAATATACCAATACACTTATCCATTTATTAAATGGCTTATTTTTATATTGGGCAATTATTCTTATTTTACAATCTTATAAATATAAAGTAGAAAAAATTTTTTGGATTGCATTTATAGCTTCAAGTATTTGGATATTACATCCTTATTTTGTTTCAACTACATTGTATGTCGTTCAACGAATGGCACAATTAGCAACACTATTTAGCTTAATAGGTATTGTTGGATATTTCAAAGCACGTCAGCTTTTGATGAATAAGCCACTACATGCTTATTTTTATATGGCCATATCGATCGGTATATGCACAGTTTTAGCGACATACAGTAAGGAAAATGGTGCTCTATTACCATTACTTATCTTGGTTTTAGAGTTCTGTAACCCCAATAAAGAAAATAAGCCTATTTGGCAATGGAGAGCATTATGTTTATGGCTTCCTTCTATTCTTGTGTTGTATATAATTTTTAGAGAGCTTAATTTTTCAGAAAATCTTTGGCCAAATCGTAATTTTAATCAGGTGGAGCGTTTATATAGTGAGTCTAGAATTGTTGTAGAGTATCTATATCACCTGATTATTCCACAAATTGAAGGGCGTGGTCTTTATCAAGATGGTTATTTGATTTCAAAATCATTAATGCAGCCAATTACAACGCTTTATTCAATTCTATTTTTAATCGTATTATTATTTTTAGCATTTATTTTAAAAAATAGATTTCCTTTATTTTCTGTGGCAATTTTATTCTTCTTTGCAGCCCATATGATGGAGTCAACTGTATTAGGTTTAGAGTTATATTTTGAGCATAGAAATTATTTATCAGCTTTGTTTTTATTTCTACCTATTGCTAGTGGATTGTATTTATTAAGAGAAAAAATAGAGCCTAAATTAGTTATTTTTATTATTTCTATTATTTTGTCTTTATTAGCATTTTTTAGTTTCGAGCGAGTGAAATTATGGGGGGATAGTGAAAAGCTTCAATTGTATTGGGCAAAAAACACACCTAATTCTGCTCGTGCACAAAATGTATTGGCATCATATCTATTAAGACGTGGAAAAGCATATGAGTCTATTATATTTTTAGAATCGCAGGTTAGACAAAAACCTGACAGTGCATTGCTTAATATACAATTACTAATGCATAAAGTATATGTTGGCTTAGCTGAGGAAAAGGACTTTTTTGCTACATCAGAAAGATTAAAAAATCAGAGTTTTGATGCACAAGCTGTACAGGGCTTGAGGAATATCGTTGACTCGGTAGTATCAGATGAACTTTTAAATAGTAAGTATAACACTAGTTTAATTAAGCTTATAGAGGTATTGAATGAAAATAAAAGCTTTACACGTAATAGGGTGTATAGAAGGGTTTCACCATATCTTATTGCAAAATTGCACTTAAGTAAAAATAATATTATTGAAGCTAAAATTTATTATATGCAGGCAGCAAAAAGGTATAATAATATAGAGGCAAATTTAATGATGTTTGCTGAATTAGCATCAAGAGGTGATATTTTGGTTACTCAGGAATTTTATTATTATATTATTGATTTGTATCATAAACAGGATGTAAAAACTTTAAGGAGAAGCCAGGCGGAATATAATATGGAAATAGAGCGTATTCGCAACGTTATTATTGAAGAAATAGAACAGGAAAAGATAGACTAATGAAAGTTTCTGTTGTAATTCCTGCTAAAAATGAAGAGTCTGTGGTAGCGACTACAATTGAGAAAGTAAAAGCAATTAGCGATATATTTGAAATAATATTAGTAAATGATGGGTCAACTGATAGAACTGAAGAGTTAGCTATACTATCAGGAGCTAGGGTTATTAACCATCCTTATGCAAAAGGTAATGGTGCTGCTATTAAAACAGGTGCGCGGAATGCATCGGGAGATATTATTATATTTATGGATGCTGATGGTCAGCATAATCCCGCTGATATACCAAAGTTGTTAGCAGAAATAAATAAAGGTTATGACTTAGTTGTTGGGGCACGCCAAAAAGGTTCACAAGCAAGTTTAGGGCGTGGAATAGCAAATAAGCTTTATAATAATTTAGCAAGTTACATGACTGAGCATAAAGTAGAAGATTTAACATCAGGTTTTAGGGCTGTTAGGGCCGATAAATTTAGAGAGTTTATTTACTTATTACCGAATGGATTTTCTTATCCAACAACAAGCACAATGGCATTTTTTAGAGCCGGCTATTCTATTTGTTATGTGCCAATTCATGCTAGTCAAAGAATTGGGAAGAGCCACATTCAACCATTAAGAGATGGAATACGTTTCTTCTTAATTATTTTTAAAATTGCAACATTATATTCTCCTTTAAAAATGTTTTTACCTTTAGCTATTTTACTATTCTTGTTAGCAACAGGATGGTATGGGTATACACTCTATGAATATCATCGATTTACAAACATGAGTGCGTTATTTTATACGGGAAGTATTATGGTTTTTTTAATGGGCCTAATATCTGAACAAATTACAACATTGATGTATAGAGAAAAATAGGTTTGATATGTTTGTTAACTCAAAAAAACTATGGAAAATTTTAGAGGATAACGATAAAAAAAAGTTAATCATTGTATTGATATTAACGGTTATTATGGCTTTTATAGATATGCTAGGTGTTTTGTCTATAGTGCCATTTTTAACAACTATAGCAAATGCTGAAATAATAGAACAAAATAAGCTTTTAATAAAATTAAAAGAAATCCTGCAAGCAGAAGATTATAAGGACTTTGTAATTAAATTGGGGTTAATTACAATTTTTGTTGTAGCGACATCTACTTTATTTAAAATAATAAATAAATATTATGTAAATAGATTTTCAAATTTGCAGAGACACTATTTATCTACAAGATTGCTAAGAAAATATTTAGGTCAGAATTACATTTTTTTTGTAAATAATAGAACTTCAGAATTAACAAAAGGAATTTTGTCTGAGGTAGATCAGATAGTAAATGGTGTAATAAATCCCTTATTAAATATAATAAGCTATACACTGGTCTTAGTATTTATGGGGGGGTTAATATTCTTTTATGAACCAGTGGTTGCTGTGGCGGCTTTTGTATTTTTGTTTGTTGCATATTTTATATTGTATAGAACATTAAATAAAAAAGTAAAATTGATGGGTAAAAAGAATAGTGAAATAAATAAATTAAGATATAAGTTATGTCATGAAGTTTTATTGGGAATAAAGGATGTAAAAATCAATAATCTGTCTGATGAATATATAAATAATTACAATAAAATTTCGAGAGAATATGCGGAAAATTTAGCTAAAAATAATATTTTCTCTAGTTTGCCGCAAAATTTAATTGAATTGCTTGGTTATATAGGGCTTGTTGTTTTATCTATTTTTCTAGTTTTCATGTTGCAAGATATTGAAGGGATTCTACCATTATTGGGTTTATATGGTTTTGCAGCATATAGAATGCTACCAGCGGCTCAAAATATATATAAAAATATTTCAACATTAAACTTTGTTAATGATATTTTTGAGAAAATTGCAAATGATTTTGAATTGAAAGATAACGAAAAAACCACTTCAGGATTTGATATTGAATTTAATGAACAAATTGAATTTAAAAATATTTGCTATGCTTATAATAAAGCTAATGTGTTAAATAATTTTAATTTAGTAATTAAAAAGAATTCATTTGTTGGTATTGTCGGGAAAAGTGGTTGTGGGAAAAGCACATTTTTAGATTTAATTTCAGGTTTATTGTTTGCCAAATCTGGTGATTTTATTGTTGATAGTACTATTATAAATGAAGAAAATATTAAATCATGGAGGAGTAAAATTGGTTATGTTCCTCAGCAGGTATATTTATTTGATAGTACAATTGCAGAGAATATAGCATTTACATCTAAGCATGATATAAATATGGATGATGTTGTTTTGGCTGCAAAAAATGCAGACATTCATGCTTTTATATTAAGTTTGGAAGATGGTTATAATACTATGGTAGGAGAAAGAGGGGTATTATTATCAGGTGGTCAAAAACAACGTATTGGTATAGCGAGAGCTTTATATAAAAATCCAGAAGTTATATTAATGGATGAGGCAACAAGTGCATTAGATAATGAAACAGCTTCTACAATTACTCAAAATTTAAAAGAGTTGTCATCTAATAAGACCATTATTATAATTGCACATCGAAAAGAAGCTTTAATATATTGTGACAAAATATTAGATTTTGGGGATTATAAGTGAGTGATGAGATTGATTTTGTAGTTTTATGGGTTGATTCTAATGATGAAGAATGGCAAAAAGACTATCTATATTATAGAAATATAGAAAATAATAATAATCATGGAGTGTCTTTAACAAGGTTTAGGGATTGGGATAATCTGCAATATTGGTTTAGGGCTATCGAAGAAAATTGCCCATGGGTTAGAAAAATTCATTTTGTGACATGTGGTCATTATCCAGAGTGGTTAAATAAAAATAATTCTAAGTTAAATTTGGTTAAGCATTCAGATATTATAAAATCCAGTTATTTACCAACATTTAATAGTCATGCTATTGAATTAAATATTCATAGAATAGAAGGTTTATCCGAAAAATTTGTTTATTTTAATGATGATTTCTTTATTAATAAACCACTAGAAAAAGATTTTTTCTTTATTGAGAATAAGCCTTGTGACTTTTTTGTCATGGAAAGTTTAAGAGGGCGTTATTTGGATGATTTTTTTGGATGTATCGTATATAGAGATATGTGCTTCATAAATAAGCATTATGAAAAGAAGGTATTTTTAAAAAATAATTTTAATAAAGTTTATAATTTTAAATATGGTAAATTTAATTTAGTAAATTTAATTAATAGAATCCATACACAATTTAGTTATTTTAGAACCCCACATTTACCACAGTCTTTTTTAAAAGAATCTTTCATTGATGTTTGGAAGAAAGAACCAGCTATTTTGGAAAGTGTTACATCCAATAAATTTAGAAAACCAGATGATTTAAATCAATATGTTGTTAAATATAATCAATTAGTAACGGGGAATTTTAGCCCATGCTCACCATTTAATAGGGGAAGGTACTTTAATATTAATAGTACTAGTATCTCCATGATTAAGAACGATATAGCTAGTGCCTTATCTCCAATGATTTGTTTAAATGATGGTAATGATATTGATGTTATTAAATATAAAAATGATATAAATTCATCATTTGGTAAAAGGTATCCTTATAAATCTACTTTTGAGTCTGTGTAATGATTGATATCGTAATATTGTGGGTTGATCAAAATGATCAAAAGTGGAGCGAACAGTATGCATTTTATAGAAAAGAAGAAAAAAATGTATATAGCACTTCAATCAGTAGATATAGGGATTGGGACTTACTAAAATATTGGTTTCGATCAATTGAACAGAATGCAAATTGGATCAATAAAATTCATTTTGTGACGTATGGTCATTTACCTCATTGGTTAAACATAAATAATGAAAAATTAAATATTGTTTTACATTCTGAAATTATAGACTCTGAATTCCTACCTACTTTTAACTCTCATACAATTGAGTTAAATATTCATAGAATAGAAGGTCTGGCTGAGAAATTTATTTACTTTAATGATGATTTCTTTTTAAATCAGAAAGTTAAACCCGAGTTTTTTTTCAAAAAAAATCTTCCAGTAGATTTTTTGGTAATGGATTCTTTACGTCAAACGGGTATTGATAGTTTTTTTGGTTGTATAAAACATAGATCTATCGCTGTTTGTAACTCATATTTTAAAAAGTACGATGTTCTATCTAACCACTTTTTTAAAGTATTTAATTTTAAATATGGTATTGGTTTACTCTTAAATATATTGAATTTACCAATGTCTAATTTTTCATATCTATCAACACCACATTTACCACAAGCATATTTAAAAAAAGTTTTCTCAGATGTTTGGGAAAATGAAGAGCAGTTTCTTAATGAAGTGTGTCGCAATAAGTTTCGGCAAGCAACAGATGTAAATCAATATATATTCCGTAATTGGCAACTTCTTTCAGGGTTATTTAATCCTGTATATCCATATAATCGTGGTAACTTTTATAATATAAATTCTTCAAATATTGATAGTATTGTTGCTGATATTGTTGAATGTAGAGCTAAAACGCTTTGTATTAATGATAGTGATTTAGTTGATAATTTTGATGAATTAAAAGAAAAGTTAACCGCAGCTTTTAATTTGAGATACCCAAATAAATCCAGTTTTGAATTATAATTTATATTGTGCCAATAGATTTTGTTTATAGCTTTCTAAACTAAAATCTTTATTTTGATATTTGAATGTATTGGTATAATAATAGTCATTATTTTTAATGATAAGGGATAGTGCGTTGGTGATATCTTCTATATCATTTTCAACAATAAATCCATTTTTTCCATGTGTAATTATTTCATTTGGTCCATAGTCGACATTACTAGCAATGCATGGACAATTGTTACTTAGTGATTCTAAAATACTTAAACCGAATCCTTCATAATAACTTAAATTAATGCTTGCATAAGAATTTTGAAAAACGAAATCAGTATTATTCGTGTATGGCCTAATAAAAACTCTATCATTTAATTTTAAATGAGAAATAAAATCTAATATTTCCTGTTTGTTTGGACCATCGCCATATAATTCGTAGTTAAAATCAGGGTAAGTATCTTTTATATTTGCGAAGGCTTGAATAGCATCCATTATATTTTTATGTCTAAAATCTAATCTGGTTAGGGTAACAATTCTTTTAATTCTGTTGGGATTTAATTTGTTGTAAGAGGCTGTAGCATGTGGAAAATAATATGAGTTAGTTTCTCTGAATTCTTGCATTTGTTTCTTTGTTAGAAAGTTTACAACGCTATATTTATATTGATTTTCTATAATAAATTTTGCAGTAGCATCAAATTGGGGGTTGCTGTGTACAGTCACTATTATTTTATTTTTGAAATCATCTAAAATTTTCGTCCATTTTTGAATATTGTCTTCTAAAAATAAAACATCTTCACTATTTATTGTCTTGCTTAAAAAATTATTATGGTCCATATGCATACTTTTTTTATTTTTTGTAAACATATTTTTTAAATAATGTTTCAGTATTAATAAGGATTTAGAAAAATATGAATAAATTAATCCTATTTTTGTTTTTGAATAATCTAGGTTGGTACAATCCCAGTATAAATTTTTAATTATAACTTTTTTATTTAACTTTCTGCTTTTATAGAGATTATATAGTTCTACA
Organism: Acinetobacter sp. FY683; assembly: GCF_059515885.1. Classification (NCBI taxonomy): domain Bacteria; kingdom Pseudomonadati; phylum Pseudomonadota; class Gammaproteobacteria; order Moraxellales; family Moraxellaceae; genus Acinetobacter; species Acinetobacter sp. FY683. Next base: position 115,169 of record NZ_JCAKNA010000006.1, read on the forward strand.
GGTAGTTTTTTTTGATTATGGTAAGTAATTATAGTGGTTTCAATATCTAATTCAGTAAGTGTATTTGCTTTTTTAATTGCGGAGTTTGTTAGGCCTCCTTTATTGTCAGCTATAATGTTTAAAAGGATTATGGCTTTTTTAGTCATTTAAATTAAATAATGTTGTATATGAAATTTTTTTCCATTCTATAGTTTCAAAGTTTAAATTGGAAGTATTTTTAAGCACATTTTTTATGCTTTCAGCTATGTTGTTATTCAAATTTAGTTGTTGATTTATTGATGTTAACTCTTTTACGCTATTACTGCTTGTTGAAATAATTGGAATGCACATACACGAATATTCACCAATTTTACAAGATGATGCATTATCTAAAAAATCAGAATTTCTATAAGGTAAAGTTAAAATATCACAACATGCCATAGCTATTGGTACATTTTTAAAAGGCACATTTCCTAAATAATGTATAAACTCATATTCTAAGTTCAATTCATCACGTTTCTTCCCGCCAAGTAATATATAAATTTTACTATTTTCTTTATGTAGTAATTTTACAGCTGAAATCAAATCATCAATACCACGTTCAATCTCCATACTGCCAAAGTAGCCTATATAAATCTTATCTATATCTAAATTGAAGAATTTACGTGACTGATTCTTGTCTCTAGGATAAAAGTGATTTGTATCAACTCCATTAGGTGTTAAGAATGTTGATTTACAAAGATTTTCGCTATCATTTTTTAATTTTTTACTAGCGAATAGGCATGTATCTGCATGTTTTAAGAGAAACTGAAATAAATTTTTAAAGCCTAAATTTTTGTATCCTGTAAAAGCATCATATTTATCGTAAACATCAAATATAAATTTTGCTCTGCATATTTTAGCTAAAATAAATGATAGTAGTCCGATATAACAATCACCACTTGCAACAATGATCTTAGGTCTATTAATAAATAGTGTATTCACTACACTTAAAAAAAATATAAGGCTAAATATAGGGGTTGATGTTATTTTTAATGAGTCATGTTGATCTGTAATTTTTTCTTTACTGTGATAATCCACTAACCATAAATCTGTTTTAGTTTCTTTAGACCAATAGTAGGGTAATTGATAAATACGTCCAAACTTTTCTGTATAAGCATCTCGATTGGTATAGAAGCGTTTTCCAATAAATAATATGCTCATTGAAAGCTCTCAATTGTATTATTGAACTTAGATTTTAATTTTATCCAAGAAAAATTATTGGCAAAATTGCAGCAGTCTTCAGAAGTTACATGGGATTGTTTTTGAAGGATTTCTATTGTTAATTTTGAAAAGTTTTCATAATCATCATTATTAATTAAAAAACCAGTCTTTTTATCTTCAATAGCATCCACAATTCCACCTGTTTTAAATGCAATGGTTGGTGTTCCATGTGCTGCTGCTTCAATAGCAACCATGCCAAATCCTTCTGGATCATCTGGAATATGCTTCACAGGAAATATATGTAAATCTGCGAGATAAAACCATGATGAAAGAAGCTTGTCATCTGAAATATTACCAATAAATACGATGTGATCTTCAATATTATGTTGCTTGGCAACATGTAAAATCTCTTCTTTGCTTTGAAGATTTTTATTTAAAGACTGTGAGGGTGTATCACCAATAATAACTAATTTTGTATTAGGAACTTTCGCAATAATTTGTGCTAAAGATAAGTCTACAAATTCTTTAAGTGCTTTTCTTTTGGTTAAGCGTCCAACAGAAATAAGAACTTTTGAGCTTTCCAAATTATAGTCATATTTCAATTGACCGATGAGTGATAAATTTTTATCTAATGGTGGATAAGTAACACCTGGATGAATCATTGTTATTTTATGATTAGGAATTTTCTTACTTTTACAAATTTCTAGAGTTGGTGTGCTATTTGCAATAATTTGATCTGAATGTCGAATAAATGGTATCCATATAGCGTTATATATAGGGTGGTTTGTTGCAATATCTAAACCGTGAATGTAAACAAGACTTTTTTTTCTAAAAATTTTTGCCCAAAACACGACAATAGGTGCTGTAAGCCCACTACCTGCAAATAAAATATCAGGTTTTTGTATTAAACAAATAAATAAAGTTTTAAAAAAAGCAAAAATTAAAAAGATCGGTAATGGATTGAGAGGGATTCCAATAAACTCACAATTTTTAGGTGCGAGTTTTTTAGCATCATAATGACTTAAAAGAATAGTTTCATGATCGTGACTAAGTTCATCAGCAATATGCCAATTTAAACGCTCCATACCGCCAATGAGAGGAGGGAGATTTCGAGTTACGAGTAAAATTCTTTTTTTATTCATAGTCACATGAAAGTTAAAGCTATTTTTGTATTATAGGGAGTTTGCTTATTATTGCTATGTTAAATATAAGAAGCATTTATTTTTTTAATGCATTTTTTTCTTTATCATATCTAAAATTTTAGTATTTCCTTAAATATGAACTTCCTTTTAGTTTTGTTGGCAAGTGTATTTATTTCACTTGCTTGGCTCATTCCTATCCATTATCACCCATGGGTAACTTATACAGGCGAGCTTTATGCATTTTTTGCACTCGTTACACTTGCTGCATTATTAATAAAAGAAAAAGTTCATATTCCTAAACTGAGTTTAGGCTTGGTGGTATTGGCTGTCATTCCATTTGGGCAATTTTTCTTTGGAAAAGTATTTTTCTTTAGTAATGCTTTAATGAGCTCTATTTATATTCTAGGGCTTTGGTTTGCAATTATTTTTGGCTATAACCTGAGTATTGGTAAATTTAATAGAGAGCAAATTTTTACAACTTTAAGTTATGTATTTTTGCTTTCAGGTGTTCTCACTGCACTCATTGCAATTTGCCAATGGCTTAATTTAGATGAAGTACTTCCCGGAATTACACGATTAGTCAATGCACGTCCATACGCAAACTTTGCACAACCAAATAATATGGCAACATTTTTGCTCATGGCTTTGCTTGCATGCTTATATTTATTCGAAAAACAAAAAATAAAAACATCGGTATTGGTAAGTTGTGCATTCATTATGCTTATTAGTCTTGCACTTAGCCAATCTAGAACGTCTTGGGTTGCTTGTGCATGTATTCTTGTTTATTTGGGATATCAGCAATTTAAAGGTCAAATTACGATTAAATGGTATGCCTTAACTGCTTGGTTAGCTGTATTTGTAGGGCTTATCTTCTTATTTCCTGTTCTGGGTGCATATCTGAGTCAATTTTCAGATGCACAAATTAAGTCTGTAGATATTGCACGTCGTACAACAGGCGATATGTCGCGTTTAGCAATTTGGAAGCAGATGCTACACGCTGTCGAATATCAGCCGTGGTTTGGCTATGGTTGGTTCCAATCGAGCACTGCATACACGACCATTAGCGAATACTTTCAAGGGCCTGTATGGGTGCGTAGCGCACATAATTTCATACTCGACTTTATTCTTTGGAATGGCGCAATTATTGGCGTGCCATTTTTAGCCTATTTCAGCTATTGGGGATACCAACTTCAAAAGCATGTGAAATCTACAGAATCAATTATTGGTATTTTAATGGTTGGAGTCTTCATTATTCATGCGATGCTAGAATTCCCGCAAAATTATGCATATTTCTTGCTTCCTGTTGGTTTTATTATTGGTGTAGTCCAAGCACAACGTATTTTAAAAACAGATATCGTTGTATCGCCAGTTTTTATGAAATTAAGTTTTGCTGTAGGTATTATTTTATTGGCTGTTATCTATCGAGATTATGATGTTGCTTCAACTCGATTAAGTCAGGCAATGAAATATGAGAAAACACCTGAAAAAATAACCAATTATCAACCTGTGCTTTTGCTTACAGAGTTTAAACATAGAATTGAATGGGTGAAGATGGATCCTTATAGCCATGTGTCGCCTCAGCAAATTGAAGATATTTCACACATCGTTTTACTTTATCCAACAAGCTATAACATGGTGAAATTTGCAAGATTACTTGCATTTAATGGCTATGAAGCAGAAGCTAAACATCAGTTAAAAATGATTAAAATTATTCGTAAGGCAGATATTCCTTATGAAAATATTTTAAAGCCTGAATTTTAAATACGAATCTAAGAAAATAAAAGAGCCAGCATTTAGCTGGCTCTTTTATGACATAAATATTTTAAAGCTGACTTTGAATATAATTTTCAGTGCCAACTGTTTCGACTAAATCTAATTGAGTCGTTGTCCAATCAAGGTATTCTTCTTCTTTTTCAAGAATCTCTTGAACGATGTCACGCGTAACATAATCAAGTTCTTGTTCAGCTAAAACAACAGCTTTCTGAAGTGCTTCAATATTTTCTTTAACTTTACGAACATCGCAGTTTAGAACTTCAACCGTATGCTGACCAATATAAAGCTTACCTAAGTGTTGTAAATTTGGTAAACCTTCCAAGAATAAAACACGTTCAATAATTTTATCTGCATGTTTCATTTGGCGAATAGATTCTTTGTATTCAGCAGAACCTAATTTCTCAATTCCCCAATCATTAAACATACGTGAATGTAAGAAATATTGGTTAATTGCCGTTAAATGATGATAAAGCACCTGATTTAGCTGGTTAATCACATCACGATTGCCTTTCATTAAACTACTCCATCCATTATTCAATGCTTGTTCATCAAGCGGCATTTTTAATTATATTAACCAACAGAAGCACTATTGGCGAGAGATTTATAGAACAGCAAATGAAAATCGCAATCAAAATCAAAAGGACACATTTAGAATTTTATAAACGCAAGGCAATAAAAACCCGCTAGAGTCAGAAGCGGGGGAGGAATAATGATCTTTAGATCATTGGTTTTATAATTATGCTTATTTGAAAATTGAGTTAGGCTGCAACTGCTAAGCGAGAAGCAATCATTGAAATTTCATCGCTAATAATCGAACGAGCTTCTGGTGCACAACGACCGCAGCATGTGCCAAGGTCTAATAAGTCACGTACGTCTCTGTAGCTATCTGCGCCATTTGCAATAGCATCTTTAATGTCTTGATCTGTAATACCACGGCACAAACATACGTACATTGATACAACCATAAAAGAATAAATAAGATAAGTGATATTATTGATAATTATTATCGTTTGTCAATAAAAATCATTTAATTTGCCTTTTATTGTTATTGAGTTTTTGAATAAAAAAATGCCACCTGAGCGAAAATTTGAGTGTTGATCAAATTTTAGCGCAAGTGGCATTTATAATTAGATTTTAAGTTATTGATTAATAACTACAATACCATCCATTTCAACTAGAGCACCTTTGGGTAGGCTTGCAACCCCTAATGCTGCACGAGCAGGATAAGGTTGAGCAAAATATTCGCCCATAATTTGGTTTACAAGTTGGAAATGAGATAAATCTGTTAAGAAGATATTTAATTTAGCGATATCTGCCAAAGAGCCACCTGCAGCTTCACATACTGCTTTTACGTTATCAAATACACGTCGAATTTGTGCTTCAATACCTTCAACAAGTTCCATGCTATATGGGTCTAAACCAATTTGACCAGAAAGATATAGGGTATTACCTACTAAAATAGCTTGAGAATAAGTACCGATAGCAGCAGGTGCATTTTCAGTATGAATCACTTGGCGGGACATCTATTTCTCCTTTGGTCATTTTCAATTCATCATAAGCTATAGAAAGGCTTCATAGAAGCCTTTCTTGCTAAATTCTAGCTCGCAATTGATGATTCAGGCATATTGATAGGTAAAGATAAACGAGTAATACGTGGGAAACCAAAGTGCATACGTAAATCACGGATAATTTTAGCAATTTGATTTCGGTCGTTTACCACAACATTGACATAGGTTTTTGCTTCGTAAGCACGAACCATTTCTACACCTACTTTAGCTTTACGACATTGATAAATGAGTTCAGAGATTTGCTCATCATTCATGTCCATATCAATAGATAAATAAGCATTGAAACTCACATCATCTACATCTTCAGATGTCCAATGAAGTGGCATGATATTTTCAGGATGCAATTGCTGTTCATGTAATAAATTATGGCAACGAATACGGTGAACAATTAATCCACGACGAGACAAATGTCCCATAATCGGGTCATCTAAAACAGGGTTGCAGCAATGTGCATATTTAACATCTACACCTTCTGTACCTTGAATTAAGCGATTTGATGTGTGTTCTTCAATTATTTGGTCTTGAACAAATAAATGGTTTGCGACCAATTGAGGTAATAAATCACCCACTGCAATTTGTTCGTATAAATGCTCTTTAGACTCTGCATGACGCCAAGTTAATAAGTCATTCCAGTCGTTATCTGTTAGGTCTTTAATAGAGCGATTAAACAGTTTTAAAGCACGATTTAAAGCTTGTTCGCCAACAAGACGTTGTTCATCAAGATCTTGTTCACGCAAAATATTTTGTAAAGCACGGCGTGCTTTTTGTGTATTAATAAAACTCAACCAATCTGGATTAGGTGTTGCCAACACATCGGTAATAATTTCAATGACTTGACCATTGAGTAGCGGTGTAGATAAAGGCTTTGTTTCACCATTAATTTTTGATCCAACTGCATGGTTACCCAAAAATAAGCTTGCTGAGTAAGCAAAGTCTACAGCAGTTGCACCTTGTGGCAGTTCATGTAAATGACCATGAGGGGTGTACACCCAAATTTTTTCTTGGTGTAAATAATCTAAGAAATCATTAAATGTTGTTTTGGCACAACTTCCATCTACAAGGAAGTTTAAGTTTTGCATAGATGCTTGAATTGCAGAACGACAAGCTTGAGGTGCATTTTCACCAAGTACTACGCCAAAACGTGCTGCTTTACGCATCAGTTCAGTTTGGATTGTAAGAGATAAGGTCGTATTTTCGCCTTTTAATCGCATCATTAACGATTGGTTACCGCCAGGAAGTGGGCGACGAATATGATCTACGTAATGAAGGACTTTAAAGTTTTCTCTTAAAATGTCTGCAAGACGGTCACAGTCTGCAATGCTTTGTAAAATAATTTCAAAGGCATGGCTGTGCGTGAGTTCTTGTAGGTTGATATCATTTTTAACGAAGTGTCTGAGTAGCTCAATATTGTTATTTTTCTTTTTAATTCGACCTTCAATATTATGGTTCTTTAATAGGTCGTTTAGATTTTTTTCCCAAATAGATTGGTATTCACAGCGTTTTGGCTTTGTTTGCAGTAGTGCTTCTTGAATGTTATCAAACATATCTAAATCTAGGTTCTGATAACACAGATGCTCTAGGTTATCTGCCATTTCATTCATACCAACTATACGTGCCATTGGTACAAAAATATCGATGGTTTCTTGGGCAATACGTGCGCGTTTATCTGGGCGTAATGCTTCAAGGGTCGTCATGTTATGATAACGGTCTGCAAGCTTAATAATAATAACGCGAGGGTCTTGTAGGGTGGCTTGTAGAATTTTTCGGAAGGATGCTGCTTTATTATATTCTTTATCGCTTGAGTGGCTAAGTTTGGTCACGCCATCTACAAGCTCTGCAACGGTTTTTCCAAATTTTTCGGTAATATCTTCTTTACTAAATTCTGTATCTTCAATAACGTCATGCAATAGTGCAGACATAAGTGTTTCAGCATCTAATCGCATATGAGCCAGAATACAACTGACTGCAATAGGATGCAGGATATAAGGTTCACCACTTTTACGTGTTACACCATCATGTGCAATGTCTGCGTAATCACAAGCCGCAAGCACTCTATCGACATCGCTTTCACTTAAATAAGCATCGATAATTACTTTAAGTTGTTGTCTGGCTTGGCTGACTTCTGCACCCGGCATAAACCACCTTTTCTCTAAAGTTGCAATGTAATAGGAGATAGAAACTACTAATGAAAAGCATATTGAGAAGTATGTCAATTATTTTTTCATTTTGGGAGTTAGTAGTATCAATTCAAAGAAAAATCTTTATCTCTTATTTATAACTGTTATTTAAAAAATATTAAAGTTCTAAAATAAAAAAAGCCTAGTTTTAAACTAGGCTTTTTTGAGGGTTAATTCTTATTGAAAAGAAAAACCATCTAAATTTAAATTGTTTGCAGAAAGTGCAAGGTCAAGACTAGATGTTTGATAGTCTTGGTCGCGTTGTTTCAAGATGTCTTTAGACACATGACCTTCAGCAATTTCACGTAAAGCGACAACAGTCGGTTTATCATTGTCCCACTCAACAGTAGGTTCAATGCCTTGACGTGCCAATTGACGCGCGCGTTTGCTTGCCACTAGTACAAGCTCAAAGCGGTTGTCTACATGGTCTAAACAATCTTCAACGGTTACGCGTGCCATAAGAATTCTCGTTTGAATTAATAAATTTTAACAGACTGAACAGTATAAGGCTCTTTGCTCTTAGACTCAAGTTTTAATCACTTCATTGCTGGAGTAATTAATTTCATAATAAGTTCTTGATGTCTGTTTGCTTGTTGAGAAAGTGTTAAACGATTTGCAATAATAACTGCTTCTAAATCATGTAAAGCCTTATTGAAGTCATCATTAATAATGACATAATCGAAGTTTGAATATTGTTGCATGTCTTCAACGGCACAACCTAAACGATGTTCAATTACTTCAACAGAGTCTGTGCCACGGTTAGATAAACGTTGACGTAAATCAAACTGGCTAGGTGGCAAAATGAAAATTTGTTTAGATTCAGGAAAAAGTTTACGAACTTGTTCAGCACCTTGCCAATCAATTTCAAGTAAAACGTCATGACCTTTTGAAAGTTGTTCTTTTACGGTTGCTTGTGCTGTTCCGTAGTAATTGCCAAAAACTTCTGCATATTCTACAAAGCCATCTTGCTTAACAAGCTCAAGGAATGTTTCTTTTTGCGTAAAATGATAATGAACGCCGTCTAACTCGCCAGGGCGTTGTCCACGTGTCGTATGAGAAACAGAAACGTGTAGGTTGTTAACACGCTCAAGTAGGGCTTTAACTAAAGATGTTTTGCCTGTTCCTGAAGCAGCAGAAACGACAAACAAGAGACCCGACATGATATTTTTCCTGATATGATAAAATATCTTCTCTATTTTAGAGTAGAGCATGCTTAAACAAAATAGCTAAGCGTCGTTTTGTTTGTATTATTTTTCAATTCTTCTGCAAATTGACTTGAACATCGAGGGTTCTATGGAAATTGTATTGGCTAATCCACGTGGTTTTTGTGCAGGTGTAGACCGTGCAATTGCGATCGTAAATCGCGCTCTTGAGTGTTTTAATCCTCCTATTTATGTGCGTCATGAAGTCGTACACAATAAATTTGTTGTAGATGACTTACGTCAGCGTGGCGCAATATTTGTTGATGAGCTAGATGAAGTTCCAGATGACAATATTGTTATTTTTAGTGCACACGGCGTATCCAAAGCGGTTCAACAAGAAGCAGCACGTCGTGGCTTAAAAGTATTTGATGCAACTTGCCCATTGGTGACCAAAGTTCATATTGAAGTGACTAAGTATGCACGCGAAGGTGTCGAAGCTATTTTAATTGGTCATGAAGGTCATCCAGAAGTAGAAGGTACGATGGGGCAATATGACAAAAAAAATGGTGGTGAAATTTATTTAGTAGAAGATGAAGAAGATGTTGAGAAATTAATAGTTAATCATCCAAATAAAGTTGCATTTGTAACGCAAACTACGCTTTCAATTGATGATACTGCGAAAGTAATTGATGCTTTACGTCAGAAATTTCCAGAAATTCAAGGTCCACGCAAAGACGATATTTGCTATGCAACGCAAAACCGTCAAGATGCTGTACGTGATTTAGCAACACAGTGTGATGTTGTACTTGTTGTTGGTTCACCAAACTCATCAAACTCAAATCGTTTACGTGAGCTTGCTGAAAGAATGGGAAAAAAAGCATATTTGGTCGATAATGCAGAACAGTTAGATAAATCGTGGTTTACAGAAAATTCTAAAATTGGTGTAACGGCGGGTGCATCCGCTCCAGAGATTTTAATTAAACAAGTGATTCAACGTTTGCAAGATTGGGGTGCACAGGCGCCTGAAGAGCTTGCAGGTCGTGAAGAAAATATTACTTTTAGCTTGCCAAAAGAACTTCGTATTCAGGTGGTACAAGCATAAATTTCTTGATTTTTACATGAATTAAGTCTCAAAAACAGGTGATCACTGTGTGTTGGTCATCTGTTTTTTTATACCATTTATCAAATATTAGTATGTTTTTTGTTCACAAGGGGTTTAGTTTAAAACAATAATAAAGTTAACTGCCATGGTGGTGGTCATGAGAACAATAAGAAAGGGTTTTACTTTTATAGAACTTATTATTGCAAGTTTAGTATTTGCAATAGTAGCTGTGCTCGCAATACCGTCTTTTAGCAAAATGTTGGCGAAACAAAATCTCAATTCTGATATTCGTAGTTTAGCGAATGTTCTGACTCAGGGGCGCAGTCAGGCTGTTTTTTTAAGAAAAGAAATTCAAATTAATTTTGCGACCGGTGCTAATACAGATACTCAGTACTATTGGAGTATCAATCCACAAAATAAACTAATTTCACCGGCAACTTTATCAAGTTTAACATTTAAAAAAGATGGTGCTTTAAGTGCTGTAACAGCCGATATCGAATTTAAATTATGCAATTCAAAAATAGGAATGACTAAAAATTTAATTTTGACGAAAAGTGGTTCCATTTTTTATAAAGCGGATGGGACATGCTAATGATAAAAATAAGAAATCAAAAAGGTGTAGGCATGATTGAAGTTTTGATTGCATTACTTCTACTTGCTATTGGTGTTATGGGATTTACGGCTTTACAACTTAAAGCGGTAGATGCGACCGATGAAGCAATGTCAAAAATTGAGGCGATGAATATCGCGCGAGATGTTGCTGAACGTATTCGTGTAAATAGAAATAGTTTGGCGACATATGTAGATGAGCTAAATAAAACAACACAAATCAATATAACAACATCTGGATTAAAAAAGTGTTTGGGTAATACCGTTTGTACGGGTACCGACATGGCGAAATACGATACAGCTCAAATCGTAAGTCGTGCTCAAAGCACAGCAATGCAAATTTCTTTACCGAATTGTCAAGTTGTAGGTGCTGTAGACCGTATTTGTATTTACATTGCTTGGGGTGAAACAAAGCCTATAAATCATGCGACAGATAAACAAGCTTGTACTTCGGGAGGTACTTATTTACCTGAAGCTAAATGCATTGTCATGGAGCTATATTAATGAAAAATAATAATCAACTTGGCTTTACTCTTATAGAGTTAATGATTGCGATTGTGCTTGGTTTGCTTATTACAGCAGCGGCTATTCAATTATTTATCACGGGGCAAATTTCTATAAATACTCAAAAGGGTATGGCAGAAATACAAGAAAGTGGAAATTTTGGTTTACGTTATATTACGAGCGATATTCGTCGTGCAAATTATGAAAATGTAGGTTTAATTAATGATCGGTTGTTGAATAGTGGCATTCTTTTAACATCTAGAAATGCACCTGCCGTTGTTCCAACTACTATATTTAATCCCTCCAATATCCCAATAAATTATCCAAATAGTCTTGCGACTGCGGTTCCTTTGAGTTCGAGTAAAACACAATTAAGTAATGTGCTTGATGAAGCCAAAGCGGAATTAAAGTCGGATCAATTGGTTATCCAATATTATGCAGATCAAAATGGAACGGATTGCGAAGGAAATAGCTATACATCTGGGCGATATATCGTACAACGTTATTTCTTAAGATTAGATACGAATGTTTCGAATGCCGAAGCAAATCAAGCATTAGCCTTAGCGTGTGAAGCTGGTTGGTATACCGATGCAAGTATAAAAATTCTAAAAAATCCATCGACCTCTACATTGGAATTTGGGAAAACTGACGGTGAAATTTTAATTCGTCGCGTAGATTACTTGCGTTTTTTATTGGGCGTTTCGAACAACGACCTTAATAATAGTTTTAGATATATCAGTGTATCTGACTATCTTGCGTTGCAGACTTATCCAAGACCAAGAATATCTTCAATACAGGTTGGAATGCTTGTACGTTCAAACGATACAGCGAATGTTTCTAGTTTGATTTCAGATGATAAGGTTTATGGTGTTTTAGACCAAAATATTTACTTAAAACCACATGCAAATACAACAAAATATCTACGCAGAGTTGTGTCTCAAACCATTGCTTTAAGAAATGGAATGTACACAGAAGCGAAGGCGGTGATGTAATGAGAAAGCAAACAGGATCTACCTTAGTGATTGTTCTATTGCTACTTATGGTAATTACGATTGTTGGTACATTTGCGATACGACAAAGTATGTTGAGTTTAAATGTAGCGACAAATAGCCAAGCACAACAACTGTTAATGCAATCATCTGATGCTGTGTTATACAGAATTGGAAATACAAACTTTGCTAGTACAAGTGGGAATCCGACATCTTTATTGGGATATGCACTTAAAAACTCAGGAAATGAAGTCGTTTTCTGTTTTAGAAGTCAATTAAAGCAAGATACGGCATTTTCTGTTGGTACAACAAGTTTATTGAACTGGAATGAGAACAGTACTGATATTACTGTAAGTAGTGTATCTGGGTTTTGTGACTTAGCGAAACAGGCAGATTATGCAAGTAGTCGTAAAGCACAAATTACACAAGTTACGATTGTGGTTAATCCACCCTCTAATATTGAATCAAAACCATTGCAAAGTGTGAACTTAGGAAGTGATTTATCTAGTTTAGGTAAATTGGATGCAGAGCAAACTAAACGTGTGCGTGTTTATGTGACATCAATTTTGCCCAATTTAAGTACAGCTACAGCAGTCAAAATAACAGCATGTTTAAAGCGACCAAGTGAAAAACCATTGTCAGGTAGTGCAGAAACAATAGATGCATGTTTAACCAAAGAAAATGTTCCGTTTAATACGCAGATGCAAGATTTCATTTTAGATACTTATATGGGTGTTGCGAGCTAAAATCTAGATTTGGGGAGAATAAAAATGTATAAAAATAACATAAAACAAAACACCAAAAAGCTACTTGCTTGTTTGATTTCAGCGAGTTTGACAGGTATTTTTTCAACATCAATTTCATATGCGAGTGATATTGAAATTTATAAAAACCCAACAGTGAAAGGCCATACGATTGTAATGCTTGCACTGGATAACTCTTATAGTATGGGGTTGACGGATTCAGGTAAAAATAAGTCTAGATTGGCCATTTTAAAAGACTCTTTGAGAGATGTATTGCAGGGAGTTAAAGATGCTAATGGTAACTATACAACTACACCATTACCAGATAATACTATTGTTGGTTTATCTGTATTTGGTAATGGGCCTAGACATGGGAGAATATTAGTTGCCGCACGAGCCTTGAATGAAAGGGTCTCAATTACATCATCGAAAACCCAAAGAGAATTATTAATCGAAGAAATTAATAAAGTCTCAGCAAATGCGAGTACACCTACAAGCTTACTATATGGTGAGGCGGTTTCTTACCTAAGGGGAACAGCGACATCTGGACCTTTAGAAATCAAATCTATTAATGATGGTGTTGATGTTGATAAAGGGCCACACACGAAGTTTGATAGTATTACGGATTCAAGTCTTAAGTCTCCTTTAGTCTCAGGAATGTTTGGGGGAAGATATATTGCACCTATGTCAAAATTATCTGCTGAGGAACAACAATGTTCAGCACAAGGTATTTTCTTTTTCACAGATGGTGCTCCAACCACGATTACACCGCTTATAGCAGAGCCAATTTATAAAAATGCATTAAATGATATGTCATTTTCTTGTGAGTCTACAGAAACGCCTGCGATTTATTACCATTTAAAAAATGTTGATGGCTATCATCGAGGAGCTGGTGTTGATAAATCTGAAGTTAAGGAAATGGGATATGCTGATGCGACTCGTTTACAAAATAAAATCGTAGTTGCAGGGGTAAGTGGGAAGAATTCCTATGTAAATGGTAAGCATGATGTTTATGAGGATCGCAGTGCTTGGCAATGTATAGGTGCAATGGCGAAGCATATTGCTTTTGAAACAGATCCAAGGAAGCGTATTTATACTGCGATAGTAGGTTTTGGTCCTGATTTTAATGAAGACTTATCACAAACTTGTATTGAGTCTGCTGGTACAACTTATGCAGGCGATACGCGGTATAAGTATTGTGGAAGTGAAGAAATTACTGCAAGTTCGCGCGGTTATTCAAATGGTTTAAACGTTCAAAATGCTTTTAGTTGGGGCGAGTTAGGTAAAGGTACAACAAGTAAATTACATTATCCTGATGCATCAGATACACATCCAGCAAATATTATCCCAGAGCGTGGTGGTTACTTTGATGCTAGTAATGGAGAGTCACAGCCAATTATTGATGCGCTTTCAAATTTCGTAAACAGTATGAGTGTGAATTTTGATACCGCAAGTATTGGTACTTATGTCGTACCTGTTGACCCATTATCATCACTTGCATCTTCAAATGTATTTGCACCGCAATTTCAACCAAAAATTAGCGGGGCTGGGGGAAGTGTTCAATCTACACAACAATTATGGTTAGGGAATTTGAAAAAATATCGTCTAAACAATTTAGGTGTAATGGTTGATGCAAGAAATATTGAATTGCTCTCTTTAAATGGTTTGGTAAATACGAATAGTAAGGATTCATGGAATATCTCAAATGATAATGATGGTGCGAGTGCTATTTTAGGTGGTGTTGCAAGTTTAATTAATATTCCAAATGGTAAAACAGGCTCACATAAAGTTGTTAGTAATGTAAGTGAAATTAATACGCGTCCGCTGTTTACAGATGCAAAAATTGAAACTTTAGATAGGATTGTTGAGAGCCTGAGATTAAAGAAGCTTACGAGTCATAATGCTTTAACTAAGATAGATACTGCATTAGTACTTGATCTTAATGAGGTAGATTTATTTAAGGTTGGTTTTAGAAGATCAATTTATCAGCCTTACTTGTTATCCGCTCTTGGTTATCACATGGATAAATCTTATTTAGATACTGAGTGGAATACTACACGTTGGAGCTGGGATCTAGATAAGGTAAAAAGCTTGAATACAACACGTCAAATGGGCGGGGTATTACATTCAGATCCGATTTTGGTGACTTCAGAAGCTCCAGTTGATGAAAATGGAAATGTCGTACAAGAACTTCGGGATAGATTTAATAATCTTAAAGCATCTCGCCAAGATTATATCGTGTTTGGCACTATGCAGGGGTTGCTACACATGGTGGATCAAAATACAGGTCGAGAAGTATTTTCATTTTTACCTCACGAGATTATTAATGATCCTGAGCGTAAAGATGCATTACTCGATATAAGTAATTTGCAAAAAGCAACAAAGCATCCTTTTTACGGTATAGATGGTCCATGGGTATCTTCAGTCGATTATGAGTATATTGAAGAACCAGATAATACTTTTGAGGTGTTGCAAAATAACATAAATAAGAAAACATATATGCGTAAATTTAAAGCCAAAACAGCTAATATCTATGGTGGTATGCGCATGGGTGGAAATAGTTATTATGCACTTGATGTTAAAGATCCGATAACGCCTAAATTCTTATTTCATGTAGATGCTGCAAATGGAAAAATTAAAAGTGCAACAACAGGCATTACGAGCACATCTGCAAATCCCGCTTTACAAGCTATGGGACAAAGTTGGTCAAAACCAACCTTAGCTAAAGTACGTTTCAATGGCACGCTACGTGATGTCATGATTGTAGGTGGGGGTTATGACTATAATGTCTATGAAAATCTTCAAGCACGGTCAACAAGTGACAAAGGTGCTGGCGTGTATATGTTTGATGCTAAAACGGGTGAGCTTTTATGGAATGCTCGATATGGCACGGATAATACATCTACTACAGATGTTAAAAACTCAACTTTAAAATACAGCGTAGTTAGCCAAATTAAGGCGTTTGATCGTAATGCTGATGGGTTGGTTGATAATTTGTATTTTGGTGATTTGGGTGGGCAAGTTTTCCGTGTAGATTTGAATAATAATTTGGGAACAGCTAAAACCAGCTTTGGTCGTGTAGTGCGCGTGGCAGATTTTTCTGCAAAGAAACAACGTTTTTATGAAATGCCTGCTTTATCTATTCATGAAGATAGTGGTGCTAAATTTGGTGTAATTAGCATAGCTTCAGGAAATAGAAGTTTTCCAACCAGTGTAAGTAATGGCTTTGATAATCGAGTTTATGTCTTATTTGATAAAGATATAGCATCTGAATCTTTATACGCAGCAGGTTTCGCACCATCAGTAACGCTTACCGAAGCTGATATTTACGATTGGGGTGCAATTTCAGCATCAAATATTGGAGATTTAAGAACAAAAACTAAAAGAGGTTGGTATTACATTTTAACATCGACCAGAACAGGTATAGATGAGCCATTAAATACAGGTACTGTAAAAGCACTGAATGGATATACAGTTGTTGCATATAATGATGTTTATTCAGATTTATATGTATCATTGTTTAATCCAAATCATGCATCAACGCAGCAGCCAAGTGCTTGTGTTGGGGGGATTACAGGTTCGAGTGTTATTACCAAATTCTGCTTACCTTATGGCGTATGTGGTGACTCTTCTTTAGGTTCCTCTGTTACAAATAACAAAAAAGTGGCATTTGTATCTAAGCCAACAGATGGATTCTCCCGCGTAAATGCCGGTGGATATAACGATGGTTCAAGAAATTTGGTGACAATTATTCCTGATGTTGGGCAAAGTTATCAAATGACAAAAATGTTTAAGAGTCGAAATTGGCGTGAAGTTCAATAACGGTAGAAGCTTATGAATATAAAAAATGGTTTTACCTTAATAGAATTAATGGTTGTTTTGGCTGTTATTGCAGTAATGACAGCAATTGCAATGCCTTTGTATCAGTATGAAATGAGAAAGTTGGATGCATCTGCGGTACAACAAGAAATGCTTAAATTGGCAGATCAATTAGAGCGATATAAAAGTCGAAATTTTTCATATCATGGTTTTGATCCAAAGTATTTATACGATGAAGTAAATCCGATGAGCTCTGTTAATTTTCCACTTAAAGGTACAAAAAAATACACGATTAATTTGTATGATAGTAGTGAAGCAACAGGAAAAAAACTATTAAGTTCAGATAGTGGTTTAGGGCAAAGATGGGCAATTATTGCTTTAAGTGAAAGTGAAAAAAATTATAGTTTTTTATTCACAAGTACAGGGCTTCGTTGTAAAAACAAAACCAAAGCAAACATTAATTTTACAGGTTGTGGTGCTGTAAATACAGGTATGGAAACTTGGTAAAATTATTATCAATTTAAGACTAAAGAAAGAGCAAATGATTAAAATCATTTGCTCTTTTTTATTATGCTTAAAGTGAGTTTTATGTGATTTATATTACAACTTTTAAAGATATATCTTATCTTAATTTGTTTTACATTATCGTTTGGTGTCTTTTTATCGTAATAATTTACCTTTCATCTTGTTTGTTATTGTGTGAAATGTTGAGTAAATGTTATTTTGCGTAACGGTAAGTTTAGTACTCAAAAAATCACTTTATGGGTTCTGAAAACACGAATTTAATTAAAAAATTTATTTTAAAAGTTATGTTGTGCAGGGGTTGTTCCAGTGGGAATGAAAAATAAAGTGTATCTGAGTTTACAAGGTATAAAGGGGTTTACCTTGATTGAGCTGATGATTACGATCGGAGTTCTTGCGATTGTAACAACTATGGCCATACCTGCCTTTAATAATGTGATTTTAAGACAAAATTTAAATAAAAGCACAAAAGAACTCACGATGATTTTTTCACAAGCTAGGGCTAAAGCAGCATTAGAAAGAAGAAATATTACGGTAAATCTTAATGTAGCAACAGCAAATACAGATAATCAGTTTAACTGGATGCCTTCTGGAAAAGTTGTCCAAAGATCAGGTGTTAATCAAATTGTATTTTTACCGAACGGAATGACTAATATTGGAGTCGATAGCACGTTTCAGTTGTGTGATCAGGCACTTGTGGATTCTACTCGGTCAAAAATAGTGACCATAAGTAGAATGGGTACAATACAAATAATCCGAGATGGGAGCTGTTCATGATTGCTAGAAAGAATCAAAAGGGTGTCGGATTAATTGAAGTTTTGGTTGCACTATTAATTTTATCGGTGGCAGTTTTAGGATTTGTTGCATTACAAGTTAGAGCTGTAGATGCAACATCAGAAGGTATAAATAAAGTTCAAGCGATGAATTTAGCAAGAGATATCGCTGAAAAAATTAGAACGAATAGAAGCGCAGTAAATACATATGTTGCATCTTTTGGATCATCAGCTGCAGATAGAGTTTCGTTTGCTGAGAATTGTTATACGGAGTTTTGTTCTCCTGCGGAGAAAGCAGATTTTGATGTTGCTCAATCCTCTTTAGCTGCTCAGCGCTTAGGAATGACCATGAATATGATGACATGTGATGGTATTGCAAACGGTAGAAGCTGTATTTATGTCGCTTGGGGGGAGACAAGTGCCACAAATGGTGATGGTGTTAATGATTGCACGACCAATGGAACATATAGATCAAATTCTAGTTGTATTGTGATGGAGACCTATTAATGAAAACTCAAAAAGGTTTCACATTGGTTGAGTTATTGGTTGCTTTAACTTTAGGATTAATGATTACAGCTACTGCATTATTACTATTCTTGACTGGGCAAAAAAGTTACAGCATGCAGCAGGGCACAGCTGATTTACAAGATAACGCAAATTTTGGATTAAATTTTATAACGCAAGGTGTGCGTCTTGCTAATTTGAATAATCGAAAAGCTTTTGTAAACGATGAGTTGGTTTCAGGTGGCTTGGTCTTATCACAAAATAACTTTAATCCTAGTGTTGCAGAAGTGCCAGCTCAATTATTGAGTGCTAGTGATGGTGATAATGCAGGGGTGAATAATCAGTGGCGTGGATTGTCTAACGTTGCTTTAACTACTTCTGCAGATGTCTTATTGGCTAGTGACCAGCTAGTTATCCAATATGTCGCTCAAACTAGTGGTCGCGATTGTGAAGGTAATGCCTATCCTTCTGGTCAAATCGTGATAGAGCGCTATTTTTTAAGAACAGATACGAATGCAGAAACTCGAGAGGGTAATGCCTTGGCACTTGTGTGTGACGCAGGACAATATGTTTCTACAGCAACGAATATTGTAGATGTTAATGCAGATAATTCAGCAAGTACAGGAACAAGATTTGGTGGTTCTGGGCAAATTTTAATGAAACGCGTTGATTAC
This sequence comes from Acinetobacter sp. FY683, assembly GCF_059515885.1. Taxonomy (NCBI): domain Bacteria; kingdom Pseudomonadati; phylum Pseudomonadota; class Gammaproteobacteria; order Moraxellales; family Moraxellaceae; genus Acinetobacter; species Acinetobacter sp. FY683. The sequence continues at coordinate 134,392 of NZ_JCAKNA010000006.1, forward strand.
TTGAGAGTACTTTTGGGTATTGAGAATACTACTGGTGAAAAACGCTATATCGGTATTCGTGAATACCGTGCTTTACCTGCAACGGCACCTAAGCCAAGAATTGTTTCAGTATCTTTAGGTATTTTAGCAAGATCTACGCAAGCGGTTGGTGAAGATACTGCAATTAATCCTAATCAAATATTTAATGTGTTGGATCGTACTGTACGAATTCATGCTAATGGAAATCCAACAGGTTATGTGCGTCAGGTTATTACACAAGAAATAGCTTTACGTAATGGCTTGGGAGTAAGAGATCAATGATGAAAAGAAAAGAACAAGGTGCGACATTAATTGTTGTATTGATGTTGTTGCTTGCCATTACGATTATTGGAACTTTAGCAATTCGACAAAGTTTAGTTTCTTTAAATATTGCAACGAATAGCCAAGCTACACAATTAATGCTGCAAAATTCAGATGCTGCAATTTTTAATGTAGAGGACTCGACTAACCTTGCACGAAGTTTGGCGCGAGATGGCATGTTTGGTTATATCAAAACAGATAGTAATAAAGGCAAAGAGTTAGTTTTTTGTTTTAGGGGTTCTAATACTCAGTTCTTTAATTTATCAGATGCAAGTTTAATTTATTTGAATGATAGCGGCACGCTTGTAGATACTGATTTAGGGGTGGCAGGATATTGCCAATCTGGGGGAACAAATAACTTTTTCACAAGTAATCGCCGTGCAGTTATGACACAGGTTTCGGTAAGTTTTGTTGCTAATGCAGCAGGAAGTCAACCATTTGAAGATTCTGTTCGTGGAACAGATGATGACATACCTTTAGATAAAAGACAAAAAGTGATTGTTCATGCAGTTTCGCTTATGCCAACAATTTCCACTGCAACAACAGCTAACATTGATACGTGTTTAAGAAGGTTAAGCAATAGCACAAATGCAAATTTCAGTATTAATGCTTGTTTAACGAATCTTAATGTTCCGTTTACAACACATGTAACAGAATACACATTGGGTCAGGAATTTTTATAAGGGGTAATGAAAATGAAATCATATTTAAAGCAGCAGAATTATCCTATAAAAAAGTTTTTGACTGCATGTGTTTCATCTGTAATGACAGGTTTAATTTGTACATCGGTTACAGCGAGTGATATTGATATTTATCAAAATGCAACAGCTGGTGATACTACATTAATGTTTATGCTTGATATTTCGAATAGTATGAATAACAAAGATTCTGGGCAGAAAGCTACACGTATTAATCTTGTTAAAACAGCTATGAAAGATTTATTACAGGGTAATGCAGATAAAGGTATTACGCGAATTACTGATGATAAAATTATTGGTTTATCCACTCTGGGTTATCTTGTTAATAATAGTGGTACAAATTTTAAAAATACAGGGGCTGTATGGATTCCAGCAAGAAGGCTTAATGAGCAAGTTGGCAATATTACTCAGAGACAATTATTAATTAATACTATTGATAGTATTGTCGCATATGCAAATACTCCCACAGCTCGTTCATACGCAGAAACTGTTGCATACTTAATGGGAGCGACAACGTCATCTTTTGTTGCGCCAAAGAGTTTGAAGTATTTTAGTTATAGTAATACGAATAGATATCAATGTAATGGATGGACGGATGGCGATTATGATAACTGTACGTCTTGGAGTGCAGTGAATAGTATTAGTACTTCAGGAACAACTTCTGAGAAGTGTACGGTAAAAATTAATTATTATAATCAAACAGGGACATGTTATTACCAACATAATGTTGCTGTAACTACAAATAATAATGGTGGTTTTGAATATTCCAAACAAGAAACTAAGGCAGCACCTAGTTATACAAAATATGCAGCACCGAGTTCATTAAATCAAACAGTTGATGGAAAGCAATGTAGCGGGCAGGGGATTTATGTTTTAACTGATGGTGAGCCAACACAAGATGATAATGCCCAAGCACTAATGAAAGCTGCGTTAGGAGGGGTGTTTGGTGCTAATTTTAGTTGTAATAATTCCTCTTGGGATTGTACTCATAAGCTTGCAGCTAGTATTTTAAATGAGGCAGGCAACCCTAAAAATTTAAAATTTAAAACAGCTGTTGTTGGTTTCGGTGGTAGTTTTAATAGTATTCCCTCATTTGATAGAAAGTTAACTCAACAGCAAAACCTTGATAATATTACAAATACAAATTTAAGTGGTAATAATGCTGAAGATATTAAAAATGCTGCAAGGTGGGGGGTTTTAGCTGAAGGTGGTTGGTATTCAGGTAGTAGCTCGCAAGATGTTGTGGATAGCGTAAACTCATTTTTAGGCGATTTAGGTAAAGAAATTCCTGCTGTAACAACAGGAACACCAGAAATTCCTGTAGATGCACTAATTCCCTCAGCATTACAAAACTATGCATATTACCCACAGTTTCAACCAACACCAGCATCTGCATCGCAAATTTGGCTTGGAAATGTCAAAAAATATAAGGTAAGTGAAGATGGTGCCCTAGTTGACAAGTTCGGCCGTTTAATTGCGGATAGCAAGGGTCGCTTGTTGCAAACTGTGGCAGATCAATTAGCAACGCCTGTAGAAATTTTTGATTTGTGGTCACCAAATGCGACAGCTACCCCTACGGATGCAGAACGCGAAAATGCATTGATTGGTGGTGCAAAACTACAGTTGCAATTAGACCAAACAGCCTCTAAAGAGCGAAAAATTTTAAGTACTCGTAATTTTTCTACAAAAGCAGCAACAAATACTTTGCAGCAATTTTCCACCGAAAACTTAGCTAGCATGAATTTGAAAAAAACGGATAAAGCAGCTTCATTATTAGAATTACTGGGTTATCAGGTGAAGTCTACTGTTGGGGATGATACAAGTATTTCTAAAGCAGAGCTTGATAAAACAGCGGGAATTCGCTTTGGGGCTGTAATGCATTCAACGCCAATGTTGTTAACTAATGGTGGGCAAGTTACTTCTGAAAACAATGTTTTAGGATCAAAAAATAGGAAAGACTATATTCTATTTGGTACAACACAAGGTCTGTTACATGTTGTGGATGCTGAAACGGGTGTAGAGAAATTTGCATTTGTTCCAAATGAAATGATTGAAGATCAACACTTAGCATTTGGTGACCCCAATATACCATTCCTTGGTCGTGATAAAATGTTCTATGGTATAGATGGGCAGTGGACAGCTTATACCGAATATGTTTTAGATAAAGATAATAAAACATTAACAGTAGGTGCTGGTAGAGATAATGCAGTAGGAACGCAGCTTGTATACGGTGGTTTACGTATGGGGGGGCGTGATTACTATGCATTAGATTTATCTGATATCGATGATCCAAAACTAAAATTTAAGATTTCTCCAAGTGGTGCGTGTAGTGCAGAAAATCCTTTAGGATGTATGGGGCAAAGTTGGTCTAAACCTACTATTACGCATGTAAATTGGGAAGGTAAGAAAAAATTAGTGATGCTAGTTGGTGGTGGCTACGATGCTGGTGGTGTTGATGGCAATGCAAAAGATGCCCAAGGTGTAAAACAAAATTATGCTGGGTATGAAAGCGATTCATATGAGCAGATCAATAAGCGTGGAGCTGGTGTTTATATGTTTGACGCTTTAACAGGAAGTTTACTTTGGTGGTCTAGTGCAAATGCGACGACGAGTGAAGGTGGTTATGTTGCCACACCTGCTGCTGAAATGAAATTTAGTGTTGTGAGTCCAATTAAAGCAGTTGATCGAAATTCTGATGGCTTAAGTGATCATTTATTTTTTGGTGATTTGGGTGGGCAAGTTTGGAGAGTCGATTTAAATAATGATTCAGCTATTACTAGTGAACAGTTTGCAAAAGCTCCTGTTCGATTGTTGAATTTAGGTGGTTCAGGACTAACAAGAAAACGTTTCTATGAGGCACCAGGATTCTCAACATATACAAATGAGGGGAATAAAATTTTTGGTGTTGTATCAATAGGTTCTGGAAATAGAAGTTTGCCATTGAAAGACTATACCGTTGGTACTAATGATATATCACACGATGGTGTTTATAATATTTATGATAAAGATGTAGCACGTTCAGATTTATTTGATTTTGTGAGTGGTCCAGGTGCGGCGAAAGTTTATAAATATGTACCTAGTGAAAAAGGAACGAATCAAACATTATTGACTACAGTTGATGTTACTTTGCAATCAGAGGAAACAAATGGAATTACTGCTACTTCTTCGAAGATGTTAATTAATTTAGCAAATAGCGATAGATTAAAAAATGTAGATAAATTAAGCCCTACTGCTTCTTATGGTGATACACAGGGTTGGTACTATTTATTTAAGAGTAATAAGCTTCAGAGTGAAAAAGTATTTGCTACACCAATTGTCATAAATAATGATTTGTATGTTACAACATTTGATGCAAGTAAACCTGGTTCATCGGGTGCATGTGGTGCAGGTGTTAAAGGTGAAAGTTTTATTACTTTATTCTGTATGCCTTACGGTCAGTGTAAAGCAGCAACAGGAACTACAGATGATTATAGATTAAATTTAGGTGCGGGTATTGTAGGTGGGGCACTTGGCGCTGGTGATTTCGAAGGTATGGTTCGCCGCATTATTGCGACCAGAGATACAAGCGGTTTAGAGGGTAATGAAATTTTGAAACGTAAGTATCAAACAGGTAACCGATTAATCCCTCAGCGTTGGTACGTTAAACAATAATTTGGAGTAAATAAGAAAATGAGCTCTAAATTATTTAGCAAAGGGTTTACTTTGGTTGAGTTAATGATTGTGGTGATCGTGATTGCTCTATTTTCTTTAATAGCGATACCATCTTATCAAGCTTATGGGAGAAAGGCATTAGAAAGCCAAGTTCAACAAGAAATGCAGAACTTGGCTATGCAATTAGAGCGTCATAAATCTCGTAATTTTAATTATAAAAACTTTAATAGAACTCAAGTAGTTATACCAACAGGTGCTACAGGAGATTCTGTTAAGTACACAATTCTGATTCGTGATGGTGATGTTACGACTCAAATATTATCTAGTGCTAATAATGCCCCAGGTCGTAATTGGGCTATTCGTGCTGAAGCAACAGATGCTAAAAATTATAATTATTTAATGACGAGTCAGGGAACTAGGTGTAAGAATAAAACAAAAGCAAATGTCACTTTTTTAGCCTGCGAGGCAGCTGGTACGGAGGTGTGGTAAATGAATAAAGGCTTCTCTTTAATTGAGTTGATGATAGTCGTTGTGATAATTGGAATTATTACTGCAATTTCATATCCAGCATATCAAAATCATCTCAAAAAAACTCAGCGTGTAGAAATGCAGGCAGAGCTTGTAAATTTATCTAGCCATTTGCAACGCTATAAAATTGCAAATTTTACATTTACTCCTGCAAATACGGCAATAACATTGGCAGATTTAGGGTATGCATTAAGCAATGGCAGTTTATTGCTACCAATAGGGAATAAACCAACATACGCGATTACATTAGGTAATGTAACTGCGAATACCTGGACATTAACAGCAGCTCCCATTAATAGCCAATTAGGTGATGGTTTTATTGTACTAAACCATCGTGGAGAGCGTTGTTGGAATAAAGGTACAGGTAAAACCAATGGCACTGCTTGTGTCCCTACGGCAAGTACCAATTGGGATGGCAAATAAGTTAAATTCAAAACTGTGGATAAATCATTATTTAACCTTTCACTTTTCCAGAATTTAAAGTAAAATACTGCCCTCTATGAAAGGGGTTTGAAATGTATCGATGGTCGATGCACGGATAATCCGTAAAAACTATAAGGTTCTATCATGGTTGTTATTCGTCTTGCACGCGGTGGTGCTAAAAAACGTCCGTTCTATCAAATCATTGTGACTGATAGCCGTAATGCACGTGACGGTCGTTTCATCGAACGTATTGGTTTCTTCAACCCTACAGCTCAAGGTAAAGCAGAAAAACTTCGTTTAGATGCTGACCGTTTTGCTCATTGGGTTTCTCAAGGCGCTCAACCGTCTGACCGTGTTGCTTCTTTAGCTGTTCAAGCTAAAAAAGCTGCAGCTGCTGCATAATTCTGAATTAAGTAGTAGATAGCCCATGACACCAACACAGAATGTTCCAGAAGATCGTATTCAGATTGGACAGCTACGTTCAGCATATGGATTAAATGGGTGGCTCTGGGTTTATTCCAATACCGAACCTATGAGCAACATCTTTGACTATCTTCCTTGGTACATTGAGACTAAGGAAGGTTGGCATACAGTAGATGTAAAACGCTGGAAGCCACATGGTAAAGGCTTAGTTGTTAGTTTAAAGGGTGTGATTGATCGCACCGCTGCTGATGGCTTAGTAGGTACCAATGTTTGGATTTCAAAAGCGCAACTTCCAAAAGCAGGAATGGACGAGTTTTACTGGTCTGATTTAAAAGGTCTAACAGTGTTAGGGCTTGGCGATGACGAACAAGAAGTAAATCTTGGTAAAATCCATGAAATGTTTGAGACAGGTGCCAACGATGTGATGGTGGTTCACGCAACACCAGATAGCGTTGATGCTGAAGAGCGCATGATTCCATGGCATAAAGATGTGGTACAGCAAGTTGATCTTGAAGCTGGTCGTATTTACGTGAATTGGGGCGTAGATTACTAATATTTTTTGGAAATAAGGGAGTCTGCGATGTTTTTTGCAGTCATTACGCTTTTTCCTGAAATGTTTGAAGCGATTACAGCCTACGGAATTAGCGGGCGTGCAGCAAAACGCGAAATAGTACAAGTCACTTGTATTAATCCTCGTGATTATGCTGAGGGCAACTACAAAAGAGTGGATGAACGTCCATTTGGTGGTGGTCCAGGTATGGTAATGATGGCTGAGCCTTTGTCTCAGGCAATCAAACATGCCAAAGAGCTTGCAGCGCAAGCAGGAGCAGTTCAGGTTCCAGTGGTGTATATGTCACCACAAGGGAAAACTTTAAACGAACCTGCGGTACAACAATTTGTCGAATATGATGGGTTAATTGTACTGTGTGGGCGTTACGAAGGTGTCGATGAACGTTTGATCCAGCAATATGTTGATCAGGAATGGTCAATTGGTGATTACGTGTTATCTGGCGGTGAATTACCTGCGATGGTTTTATTAGATAGTATTATTCGGAGACTTCCGAATGCAATGTCTGATGAGCAATCACACGTTCAAGACTCATTTGTGGATGGTCTTCTAGACTGCCCACAATATACCAAGCCAGATCATTTTGAAGGTTTGGATGTGCCTGAGGTGTTAAAATCTGGGCATCATGCAAATATTGAAAAATGGCGGTTTTTGCAGCGATATCAGCGTACACTTGAACGCCGTCCAGAGTTGGTCGAACAAGTAGAACTGACAAAGCAGCAGAAAAAATGGCTAAAAGATTCGCAAAATAAGTCGTAATTTTTTATCTCTTATTTTGTAAAAGTCCGAAGTTTTACTTAGGATTCCGTACTTAATTTTAAAATTAAGTATTCTTTAATAGGCTCATTATGCATTGAAGTGGTCAAGCATAAAGAGAAAGATAATCGGGTGTATGCGCCTTAGCCTCTATACCCCGCGATGATCAGACCTCTTCTGACTCGCATTTATTGGAGATACCCCATGAGCGGTAAGCATCCTTTAGTACAAGCTGTTGAAAACGCACAATTAAGAACTGATCTCCCTGCATTTGCACCAGGTGATACAGTAATTGTTTCTGTAAAAGTTAAAGAGGGCGACCGTGAGCGTCTTCAGGCTTTTGAAGGTGTTGTAATTGCGATTAAAAACCGTGGTTTAAACTCTGCATTCACAGTTCGTAAAATTTCTAGCGGTGTTGGTGTTGAACGTGTTTTCCAAACACATTCTCCAATCGTTGCTAAAGTTGAAGTTAAACGTCGTGGTGATGTTCGTCGCGCGAAACTTTACTACCTACGCGAATTGTCTGGTAAAGCTGCACGTATCCGTGAAAAATTACCAGCTCGTAAAGTTAAAGCTTAATTTTAAGTTTTACACGAGTTCGAAAAATGCGCCTTTAGGCGCATTTTTTTATACTTAAAATTTAAATAAGACGAACTAACATTGATAATAACACCTACAGATTGTTACCATGAGGCAGTTTATAAATAGCCTAATTTTTATATGAAAAAGCCTTCTCCTAAAATTCAACGTCGTCATATTAGTGGTGTATTTCTTTTAAATAAGCCTTTGGGCATTAGTTCTAATGGTGCATTACAAAAAGTACGTTGGTTGTTCCGTGCTCAAAAAGCAGGGCATACAGGAGCTTTAGATCCTTTAGCTTCTGGCTTACTTCCTATTTGCTTAGGAGAAGCAACAAAGTTTTCACATTATTTATTAGACTCAACTAAACGCTATCAAACAACAATTAAGTTAGGCAATAGCACAACAACTGGCGATGTAGAAGGCGAAGTTTTTCTTGAAAAAGAAGTACCTGAATTAACTGAAGAAAAAATAAAAGAAGCGCTAGATAAATTTATTGGTGATATTCAACAAGTACCGCCTATGTATTCTGCTCTAAAAAAAGATGGTCGTCCTTTATATGAGTTGGCACGTCAAGGCATTGAAATTGAACGCGAAGCACGTCCAATACATATCTTTGCAATAGAACTACTGTCTTATACCAACGACAGTATTACGCTCGATATCACTTGTTCTAAAGGTACATATATTCGGGTATTGGGTGAAGATATTGCACAAGCGTTGAATACATATGGTCATTTGACCTATCTGCACCGTATTCAAACAGGGCAATTTGAACTTATTCCAACATATACCATTGAATATTTAGAAAGTTTGACTGAAATGGAGCGCGAAGCATTATTACTTCCTGTTTATGCACCTATTGATCATTTTCCAAAAATTCAGGCACCTGAAGGTCGTGCTGAATATTTTAGCCGTGGTATGGAAAGTAATATTGATCATGAAGCAGCAGAGCAGGTTGTGGTCTTTGATGGCGATAAATGTTTAGGTTTAGCTGAAATTACAGATAAGAAAAGATTAGTGCCGAAACGCGTACTAAACTTGTTATAAAGTTTAAATAAAAAAGCAAAGGGAGATATTTGTGGATATTGAGATTATTCTCAGTTTGATTTTTTTTGCTTTTTTTGCAGGAGCAATTGATGCAGCTGTTGGTGGTGGTGGCTTAATTCAAATTCCTGCCATTATGGGGGCAATGCCTCAACTTAGTCCTGCAACTGTTTTTGGTACCAATAAACTTGCATCAATTTGTGGTACTGCATCGGCCGCTTATAGTTTTGTTCGCAAAGTTAAACTGAAATGGAAACTATTGGCTGTTATTGGAATATGTGCATTTATTAGTTCCTTTGCGGGTGCTGCATGTGTTTCGATGATTCCAAAAGAAGTATTACGACCATTTGTCTTGGTCATGCTTATTGTGATTGCGATATATACCTTTGCTAAAAAAGAATTTGGTCAGGTTCATGTAAGCCAAGAACTCAGCACTAAGGTTCTAATATTGGCTGCTGTAGGTAGCTTGCTGATTGGATTTTATGACGGAATTTTTGGGCCAGGTACGGGCAGTTTTTTCATTTTCTTCTTCATTCGTTTTTTACAAACAGACTTTTTACATGCTTCGGCGCTGTCTAAAATTGCTAACTTTATGACGAACTTTGCTGCGTTAAGCTTCTTTATTCCAACAGGTCATGTACTTTTTGGTGTTGGTCTTATGATGGCTGTTGCTAATGTTTGTGGTTCATTGGTTGGTGTTAAGATGGCATTAAAATATGGTAGCGGTTTCATTCGAATTTTATTCTTGATATTAGTTTCAGTATTAATTGTTCGCTTGGGATATCAAACCTTTTTTGCTGCTTAAAAAACCAACAACAAAAATAAACATACATCTCTGTAAAGTTATTGCATAAATAGGTGAGTGTAGATTTCACTTACTTATTTGTGTGAATTTGAATGGATCATATAGCTAAAAGCCAGAGGTCATAATAATGAATATATTTGAAGCATTACGTGAAAGTCATAATAAACAAAGAGACATAGCAGAAAAATTAATACAAACATCAGGAGATACAGAAGAAAGAAGAGCTTTGTTTGATCAATTTAAAAATGAACTATTTGCACATGCTGTAGCAGAGGATCGTTATTTTTATATTCCATTAATGATGACCGATTCAGGATTAAATATAACTCGTCACGCACTTGCAGAACATCATGAAATGGATGAATTGCTTGAGCAATTAACTGAAATAGATTTTAGTAATACGGGTTGGTTGGCGATAGCGAAAAAATTGTCTGAAACTGTGCTTCATCATTTAGAAGAAGAGGAACATAGCTTTTTTCAGCAAGCAGGAAAAATTTTGGATGATAAGCAAAAGGAAACTTTAGCAAAGAAGTATTTGACTGAATATAAAAAGTATTTGAAAGCGGACAAAGATAGTCTTACTTAAATTTATGAACCTAAAAAGTAAAAGGGATGTTGATACATCCCTTTTTTATTCAAGCTGTTTTTACTTTATTGGATTTAAAAGTCACACCAATAGATGCAAGCATGACGAAAGACAGTGCAATCCATTGTAAGAATCCGATTTTTTCCCCCAATAAAAATAACCCTGCTAATGCTGCAAGTGCTGGTGAAAGGCTAAGTAAAGTTCCATAGCTTAAACGGCTTAAATGTCTTAAGGCTTTTAAATCTAAAGCGTATGGAATGGCTGTTGCTAAAATAGCGATAGCGAGCGCTTGTCCCCAATATTGTGTATTTAGAAGTGCATCAGCATTGTTATATAAACCAATGGGCAACAAGCTAATAGTAGATAAAGTGATTGCGATAGTGAGGGCGTGCATGCCTATATTTTGATGAGCAACCCTTTGTCCAAAAAAGATATATCCTGCCCAACATAAGCCCGCACCTAAAGCACAAAGCGCACCAAAAATAGAGAAGTTATCTGTATTGGCTTGTCCCCAAGGCACCATAAGTGCTACACCTAAAATGGCGAAAAGTACCCAAATAAAATCGCTACGTTGCTTAATGGAAAGTAAGGCTAAACCTAAAGGCCCAATAAATTCTAAACCGACTGCAATACCTTGCGGAAGCTTGCCTAAAGACATATAGAACAAGACATTCATGAAGCATAAAGCTGCGCTATAACACAATAAATCTCGCCATTTTAAAAATGGTAATCGTTTTAAAATTTGCCAAGAACGAAACATCAAACAGACAATAATGGCTGCAAAACATAGGCGTAAAATAGTCACAGAAAGAGGGTCTATTTGGCTAAAAAGTTGTTTGGCAAATGAAGCGCTTATTTGATACGAAATCATGGCAAGAACCATGTACAAAACAGCGAGAAGTTGTGATTTTGGCATTTTTATATCACTACACCCAAAAGGTGTGAGCATTAAAGTCGAAGATTGAGTATATCAATTCTGCTTTTATTTTGATGTTGGAAATATAGCCAAAATGTAAATTCAAAGTTTTGAATTCAAAAAATGCACATCGTTATTTTTTTAGTATTTATTCTGTGAAAATTTGAATTCAAAATATTTTAAATTTAAACTCCAGATTTTTTCTTTGCTTGTTGTGTGGTGTAAGTACAACCAATAGATGCGGTAATAATGGTGGCTAAAGCGAGCCATTGATTCCAAGCAAGTTGCTCACCTAAAAAAATAAATCCTGAAAATGCAGCAATAGCCGGCTCAACACTCATTAAAGTACCAAAGCTTAATGCTGTTAAATTTCGCAGAGCAATCATTTCTAAAGTAAAAGGCAAGGCACTTGCAAGTGCTGCTAGCGCAATAAAATACATTAAATTTGAAGGTTGAAAAACGTTGCTCGACATACCAGAAATAAGTGCAATTGGCATTAAACACAGCATGCCAATAAACATGCCTAAGCAAACCGTGTGATTACCTGAAACGCCTGAAGGCTTTTGACCTGCAACAATATAAAGTGCCCAACAGGCACCTGCACCCAATGCAAATGCAATTCCAATTAAATCTAAACTTTGTGAAGCTTGCTGAAAAGGGGAAAGTAAAATTAAGCCAATAATGGCAAGTCCAACCCAAATAAAATCGAACTTTTGTCTTGCATAATAAAGCGCAACACTTAAAGGCCCAATAAATTCAAAAGAAACCGCAATGCCTAAAGGCAGTCTTTGAATAGATAAGTAGAACAGGGCATTCATACCTGCAAGTGCAATGCCATAGCTAATAATGGCAGACCATTTCACTTGTTTGAAATTGATTTTCCATGCCTGAAAAATAATTGCCAAAATCAGTGCGCCAAGCATTAAGCGCATAGCCGAAATGGTCAAAACAGGAAATTGGGTAAAAAGTGATTTTGCGAGCGCACCACTACTTTGCATACTCACCATAGCAATAAGTAATAAGAACAAAGATTGAATATGTGGTGCATTTTTTAAATTGGGCATGAACTAAATTCGTTTTGTTTTCATAGGTAGCGGAAAATGAAAAACATAAAATAAGGCAATAAAAAAACCACAGCACGAATGCTGTGGTTTTTAATATAAACGAATATTAGAACAATACACGTACGCGAATTGTACCTTCAACTTCGTGAAGCGTATCTAGTGCTTCTTGAGATGCAGTAGCATCTACGTCCATTACTAGGTAACCAACGTCACCTTTAGTCATTAAAGATTGACCAGAGATGTTGATGCCGTGTTCAGCAAACAAGTTGTTTATTTTAGAAAGAACGCCAGGAATGTTTTTATGAATGTGAAGTAAACGATGTTTACCTTCAGTCAATGGAAGCGCGATTTCTGGGAAGTTCACAGCAGATAAAGTCATACCTTTATCTGAGTAAGCAACAAATTTCTCACCAACTTCTAAACCAATGTTTGCTTGCGCTTCGATAGTAGAACCACCTACGTGCGGAGTCAAAATTACGTTTGGAATGTTACGAAGTGGAGAAATGAATTCTTCACCGTTCGCTTTTGGCTCTTTCGGGAATACGTCAACCGCAGCACCTGCAATATGACCCGATTTAAGCGCATCAGCCAAGTCTTCAATTACAACACATGTACCACGTGCAGCATTGATGAAGATTGCACCTTCTTTCATTTGTGCAAATTTTTCTTTTGTCATGAAGTTACGTGTAGACGGAACATCAGGAACATGAAGAGATACAACATCAGCATTTGCCAATAGCTCATCTAGGCTACCAACTTGACGTGCATTACCTAAAGGTAATTTAGTCACTGTGTCGAAGTAGATCACTTTCATACCCAAGCTTTCTGCAAGTACAGAAAGTTGAGAGCCGATAGAGCCGTAACCAACGATACCTAATGTCTTACCACGTGTTTCAAACGAACCTACAGCAGATTTATTCCAACCGCCTGCATGTGTATCTGTAGATTTTTCAGGTACACGACGAAGAAGGAGAATCGCTTCAGCAAGAACAAGTTCAGCAACTGAACGAGTGTTTGAATACGGTGCGTTAAATACAGGAATACCACGACGCATTGCTGCATCTAAGTTCACTTGGTTCGTACCAATACAGAAACAACCAACAGCAATAAGCTTGTTCGCAGCTTCGAATACTTCTTCAGTAAGTTGAGTACGAGAACGAATACCAATGAAGTGAGCATCTTTTATCGCTTCTTTCAGCGCTTCACCTTCAAGCGCAGTTTTACGATAATCGATATTGGTGTATCCAGCAGCATTTAAAGTGTCGACTGCGTTTTGGTGAACGCCTTCTAACAACAAGAAACGAATTTTATCTTTAGGCAAAGAAAGATGTTGGCTCATTACGGCTCCGCTACAAAGGCCAAATTTAGTGGCGATATAATAGCATAGGAAATAAGCCTATATACATTTCCTTTATGGCTTTGAAGATAGGTATTTTTCTAAAATATGTGACAAGGTTTGTCGAAATTGGTCTAATTAACTGTGTAATTTCAAAGGTGACATTCGAAAAATACGATTTTCTGCGGGATTTAATAAAAATGGCTTATAATACTGCCTCGTGAAATTACCACGCATATTCAGTGTTGGTTTTATATTCATGAGTGGTCTAAGAAACGTGCATTTGAACATGAAAAATATTGTTTAAAAACAGTATTCTTAAGCCCTAACTACTTGTTTACTTCTTGCAAGGTCTGAAAACGATGAACGCTCCAGTCGCTTTAACCCCAGAGTTATTGACCCAATTAACTGCAATTGTTGGTGAAAACCGCATTAAAACAGATGCGGATAGCCTCCAAAATTGGGGACGTGACCATACTAAGCACTTCGATCCAAATCCATCGGTTATCGTTTTTCCATCCACCACTGAACAAGTTCAAGAAATTGTAAAACTTGCTAACCAATTTAATGTTGCGGTTACACCAAGCGGTGGTCGTACTGGTTTATCTGCGGGTGCTGTAGCTGCTAACGGTGAAATTGTTGTTAGCATGGACAAAATGAACCAAATTCTTGAATTTTTCCCAGCAGACCGTATGGTTCGTGTTCAAGCAGGTGTGGTGACTGAACAACTTCAAAACTACGCAGAAGAACAGGGCATGTACTACCCAGTAGATTTTGCATCTGCGGGTTCATCGCAAATTGGCGGTAACATTGGTACAAATGCTGGCGGTATTAAAGTAATTAAATACGGCATGACACGTAACTGGGTTTTAGGTTTAACCGTTGTTACGGGTAAAGGCGACATCCTTCGTTTAAACAAAGGCATGATTAAAAACGCAACAGGTTATGCGCTTCAACACTTATTTATTGGTGGTGAAGGAACTTTAGGTTTGGTAACAGAAGCTGAAATTAAACTTGAACGTCAACCACACGATTTACAAGTGATGGTATTGGGCGTTCCAGATTTTGACGCAATTATGCCTGTACTTCATGCATTCCAAAAGAAAATTGATTTAACTGCATTTGAGTTCTTTGGTGAACTTGCAATGCAAAAAGTACTTGATCATGGTCATGTTCAACGTCCATTTGAAACAGAATGTCCATTTTATGTATTGCTAGAATTTGAAGCGCCGTATGAACCAATTATGGATGCTTCAATGGAAATTTTTGAGCATTGTATGGAAGAAGGTTGGGTACTTGATGGTGTGATGAGCCAAAGCTTAGACCAAGTAGAAAGCTTATGGCGTTTACGTGAAGATATTTCAGAATCTATTTCACCATTTACACCATACAAAAACGATATTTCTGTGTTAATTACGCACGTTCCTGCGTTTATTAAAGAAATTGATGCAATCGTGTCTGAAAACTATCCAGATTTTGAAATTTGCTGGTTCGGTCATATTGGTGACGGTAACTTGCACTTAAACATCTTAAAACCTGCAGATTTAAGCAAAGACGAATTCTTTGCAAAATGTCAGGTCGTGAATAAGTATGTGTTTGATACTGTGAAAAAATATGATGGTTCTATTTCTGCGGAACACGGTGTTGGTATGACGAAAAAGCCATACTTAGAATACACACGTACAGCAGAAGAAATTGAATACATGAAAGCGTTGAAACAAGTTTTTGACCCGAACGGTATTATGAACCCTGGTAAATTATTTGATCTTTAATCATGACATTTATAGTTTTTAAATGTGATTTTTAATGAATATTGAATATGGTGAAATATGTTTCTTTTTTCTATGAAGTGAAGCATGTATTTCGCAAGAGGGTGTAGGTTTTATAGATAGACCTCTCCCTAACCCTCTCCTAAGAGGAGAGGGGATTTCATGAATATGTAAGTGTTCTTTGAAGTAAGTTTTTAAATGTTTTGAAAAGTTAGATAGATTAAGTTGTTACAGACTAACTATCGTGTAACTGTAAAAGGCATAGCATCATTGGTGTTATGCCTTTTTTATATTGAGTATTAAAAAATGATGAAAAAGTTATTCGTAATGGTAACATGTGTGGGGCTTTTGGCTGGCTGTGCGACTACGAAGGATTTGGTGTCTAAAGTGGGGACTTCACATACGCCACTTGAGCAAGTTTTAAAGGCTCAACCTAATTTAAAAAATGAGTTGAATATGGTTGAAATTCGTCAGGTATTTAACCGTGTGGAATCTCCAAATGTGGCACAAGTAATGGTATTGCAAGCAGGTTTAATGGATGACTCTGTGAGTGCGATTCGTACTATTTATAGTTTTAAATTGCAAGATAATGTTTGGAAGCAGGTAGATAAGAAAGAAGCGTATAAATGTGTACGTGGTAAGAATACGAAAGCTTTCCAAACGGCTCTTTGTTCTTAATATTTGATTAAAAAATGATTGAAATTTAATATAAAGACCTCATAAAAAAGCGTATCGGTTGATACGCTTTTTTATTTAGGGATGATTAGAATGGCTTTAGTAAGTGATTCAGCAATACATGATTTTAAAGAAGATGTATTAGAGCGTGGGGAATTTGCAAACAATATTGCTGATTTAATAGTTTCGAGAGAAGATAAAGAGGCTTTTACAATAGGTATAATCGGGGCTTGGGGAAGTGGTAAAAGTTCAATTTTAAATTTGATTGATAGTCAGATAAAGACAAATAATCAGGATGTTATAACTATATTTTTTAATCCATGGAGGTACAGTGGGGAAAATGAACTCTTGATGAATTTCTTTAATTGTATAGCTGGGGCATTAGATAAAAATCTTGAAACAGGTGGAGAATTAGTTAAAAAATTCTTTAAGAAGCATACTGATAAAGTTGGTAGTTTAATAAGTGTGATGGCTGGCGATCCGACAAATTCATCTCAGAGCGTTGCAACTTGGTTGAGTAGTTTTTTAAAGACATCGGAATTGGATGATTTTAAGTTAAGGGTACAAGAGTTACTTATCGAGAAGCAGAAAAAAGTTGTTATTTATATTGATGATATAGATCGCTTACCACGAAAAGAAATTCAAGACTTATTCAAAGTTATAAAATTATTAGGCGATTTTGATAATGTTACTTATATATTAGCCTTTGATAAGCAAGTGGTTACGCAAGCATTAGGTGAAGTTTATTCTTTTGATAAGAGTGCAACATTTTTAGAAAAAATAATTCAATTACAAATAGAAGTGCCTTTAATAAATAAAAAAATATTATTAAGAGAGTGGAAGAAAAGTTTAGCCCGAGTTTTGAAAACAAATAGCATTGAGTTTGATGATACTCAATGGATTGAACTTCGAAATCGAATTCATAAGGGATTTTTGCAAAATTTGGATGACTTGAGAAAAATTAAAAATATCGAAAACTCATTAAGCTATGTTCTGCCGATATTAAATAATAAAACTAATATTGTTGATTTAATCACAATTGAAAGTATGAGGTTTTTTTATCCCAATTTGTATTTAGCGTTAAAGTATAAGAAATTTGATATTTTTGATGAAAGTAAAGACTTTAGTGAGAGTGTTACTTTATTTAGTGATGCAAGGAAACAAAAGGAAAGGGATAAAAGACGAATTGATGAATTTTATGAAATCACATGTTTACAAGAAATTGCCAATTATAAAGGAGTGTTAAGTCTTCTCAAGGATTTATTTCCCACGTTAAATGCATTATGGACAGGATTTGGTTATGGGGTTGAGTCTAGAGATTTAAAAACGAAATTAAAAATAGGTAGTAAAGATTATTTTGATAGATATTTTACATATAGTCTGAATCCTATGGAATTGCCCGAAACTTTGGTTAAAGACTTATTGTTTAATACTAAAAATAATGTTGATTTCATTGAAAAATTTGATGAAATCTTGGATAAATATGAGCATTATGAAGTAATTAATAAAATTTTCTTATTTATAAATTTGGTAAAAGATAAGGAAAAAATAATTATTCAACTTTTTAATGCTTATAATAAATTTAATAATGAATATTACGATGATGGTTTCTTTCCAATAAAAAATAGAGAAAGATTTTTGAGAAGTATGATCGAGGTCATGGAGGGTTATGATCTTTTAAATAAGCTCATTGAGGCGAATGACTTTTTAGAAAAGATGAGCAATGAGTTGTTTGTTAAATTTTATATGATTGTTAAGGCAAAATGTGATGATGTGCGTAGCTATTTAGCAGATAATTTAGTAGTAAGAATCAAAGATCATAAATTTAATATTTTTGACTGTTCAGATGATTTTGAAATATTTTCACTATTATATTTGTTGAAGCAAAGCAAAAAAATTAATGTTGAAAGGTATTTAAATGACATTATCAAAAGTGAAGATTTTTTGAGTGTTTTTTTAGAAGCATTTTGTTCTTTTATACATGGAAGAAAAGTCATTGAATTTAAGAAAGACACTCTAAAGGATATTCATGATGTTCTAAGTTATGAGGAACTTTCAGCAAAAATAATGAATATATGCCCAAAATATTTTACTGAAAACTCAAATAAAAATGCGATTGAGAAATACTTGATAGCAAGAGATTTTCCTATAACTGGAAGTTAGAATGCTCTTTATTAGAAAAATTGCTACAATACACCTACTCATCCTTAGGTGTATTGGCATGAGCAAAAATCTCACAGCAAAACCAAAGAAAACACATCTCGTGAACACGATGTACTTCTAAACAAACTTAACTCCATACAAATTTCAAAGTTAAAACTCAATGCATGTCATTGGGTAGAAACTTCATTTCCCTAAAATAAAAGTGGTTTAGGCAAAGTTGTCTCCACACGTAGAAATAAATGCAAAATATACAAACTGTAAAACTTAACCGTGCCACCTTTATGTTTCCGTTGGCATTGGTACTTTTTGAATTTTCCGTCTATATCGGTAACGACTTAGTCCAACCAGCCATGCTTGCCATTACCAAAGACTTTGGCGTAAGCAGCGCGTGGGCACCATCTTCCATGTCATTTTACCTATTGGGTGGGGCATTTGTTGCATGGCTACTTGGACCACTTTCAGACCGCTTAGGACGAAAAAAAGTCCTATTGGGTGGCGTACTATTTTTTGTACTCACATGCCTACTTATTTTACTTACAACCAATATCGAAAGCTTTTTAGCACTGCGCTTTTTACAAGGTTTTGGTTTATCTGTTATTGCCGCCGTAGGTTATGCTGCCATTCAAGAAACCTTCGATGAACGCGATGCTATTAAAGTCATGGCGCTTATGGCAAATGTATCATTACTTGCGCCATTATTAGGACCTGTACTTGGCGCATTTATGATTGATCATGTGTCTTGGCATTGGGGCTTTATAGGCATTGCCGTTATTGCACTCATCAGTTGGTTTGGTTTAAATGCCAAAATGCCCGATGTAAAAGTCAGCAGAACAAAAAAACCATTAAGCTATATATTAGATGACTTTAAACAAGTCTTTAAAAACAAGCGGTTTGTTGCGCTTACCTTGGCTTTGCCACTCGTGAGCATGCCACTTATGTTATGGATTGCACTATCACCTGTCATGCTTGTGGAATACATAGGCTTAAGCAGTATGCAATACGGACTTGCACAATTTCCTGTATTGGGCGGTTTAATTGTAGGTAACTTAGTTTTACTTAAAATTATAGATAAATATGCTTTAGGACAAACGGTACTCATGGGCTTACCACTCATGCTGACAGGTGCAATTATTTTAGTGCTTGGTGCCATTTGGCAAGAATACTTTATTCATAGCTTAATTTTAGGAATGACGCTCATTAGCTTTGGTGAAGGCATTAGTTTCTCTGTACTTTACCGTTTTGCACTCATGTCATCTGAAGTATCTAAAGGAACAGTTGCAGCAGCAGTTTCTGTATTAATGATGCTGAGTTTCTTTATATTCTTAGAACTTGGGCGTGTGTTATATGAAAGTTTTCATATTTGGGCATATAGCTTAATTTGTTTAGCCTTTATTGCCTTTTGGTTTACTTTGCCACGGTTACATTTGAAAAAAGTCATGCAAGAACGTGTTGAAAAAGGTCAGTTTTAAATCATCAATATTGCATTTTTACATCAAAAAAAACCTCCACATTTGGAGGTTTTTTTAAAGCTTTTATATTAAGAATAGCGTTCTGGATGCTCTAGTTTTCTCAATTTTCTATCAAAAACAAAAGGACCAAATGGCAAAATAGATGCAATTAAACCTAAAACAAACATCTTAATAGACCATTTTTGCTTTTCACACACAATAAACAATACTGCAAGAAAAGCGATAAATAATAGCCCGTGCCCCATGCCAACGTATTTTACCAAAATAGGATTATCCATTAGGTATTTCACAGGCATTGCAATAAAAAGTAAAAGTAAGAAGGAAATAGCTTCTAAGAAACCAACACATCGTAAGGTTTTAATATTCATGGTCACTATATTTAAAATGAGAATGAACAGGCAGTGTAGTGCATAAAGTTGAAAAGTTGAACGATAGATCGAACAAAACTGAAAAATAGTTCAAGGGAAATATCATTCCCTTTTATTTGAAAATGGAATTGTTACTTAATATCTAGTTCGAGCAATTTATTTTGCAGTTTTAATAATTCAGGCAAGGTTTCTAGTAATAGACTCATTTGCTTGAGTACTAATAATAAATGTTCCGATAAGTGCGCTTCTGCATTGAGTTGTTTAATTTCCTCAAGCTTTTGTTCAATGTCTGTCAATGAAAGTGTATGTTGCTGAATAAGAACATTGTCTAAAGTGTGTTGTGTCCATTGCATGAGCGCCAATACATGAGGTTCATTCACATATTCTCTGTGACTTCCTAAAGCAGATATATAGCTGAGTTGGCTGTGGCTATAAACCAAATAGCGAAAGGCATGGTGAATGAGCTCTGGATTAGGATTGGGTTCTGTACTTAAACTTGAAATCATATTTGAAAGTTCAATTTGAGTATTGTGTGCGGAGCGCCGTGCAAGTCGATAATCGAAACTATTATTTTTTCCAAATTGATACTGCAAAACGACTGCATGGAAATAGTCCAAAGTTGCTTTGGTGCTTTTTTTCATTGTGGTTGAAATGTTGCGGAAATCCCAGTCGGGCCAAATAGTACTCACTGCAAACCATGCAATAAAACAGCCAAGCAGGGTGTCTATAATACGCGGTAAAATAATGGCATATCCTGCGCCTTTTAAATTAAAAATAAGCAAAACCATGAGCGTTGCCATAAGTGTTGCCATGGCATATTTTTTTGCACTCAAATAGAAAAAACACACGCCAAAAATAATAGTGAGAAGTAATTGACCTTCAATACTCGGTACGAAATATAAAATTGGTATACCAATAAGTACACCTAAAAGCGTGCCTAAAGTTCGCATTTTTAAGCGGCTTTTGGTGGCAAAGTAACGCATTTGGCAAACGAATAAACTGGTTAATAAAATCCAATATCCATTTTTTGCAAAGGGTAACAAGGAAATGGAGTATCCCACTGCAAATACAAAGGCAATGCGTACTGCGTGTCTAAATAATGCAGATTGAGGTGTTAAATGCTGTTTTAACTTTAGCCACAAATCTTCAGCGCCGTGAATATCATCATCTAATAAATCGAAGTTTTTAAGATGTTGCTGCACCTGTACTGAACTTTGTTTTTGTAGTTCTTTTAGATTTTGAAATCGAGCTAGGAATTTTTCTAAATTACTTAAAATAAGCTGTAAATTTTTAACTTCTAAATTGTACGGATTTTCCCTAATCCAATCCTGCATGGAGCTTCTTAAATAACTCAATGCCAAAATTCGTTCTTGGCTCGCTTCATAGTTTTTATTATTTAAAATGGCTTGAGCTAATTCTTGGCAACTACGAGCATGTAAACGAATATTCTTTTGAATTCGATAGATTAAATCGGTACGACTGAAGTTTTGATGAAGATGTTCATAATGCAAATAGTTGGAACTTGCTTGTTCGTGAATATCTTGTGCAAGAAAATATAAATTGAGCCAGTAAATGGTATTTTGATTTGCTCTAGAGGCTTTTAAACGGGTAAGTAAAGATGCTTTGGTTTTATTGAGCGCAAGAACAACCTCACTATTTTTAAGTGAAAGATCATACAAGAGTTGTTCGACATTTTTGGTATTATCTGGGTCAAACAGCTTAGCTTTTGCATAGAGTAAATCTGCTATTTTTTCGAAGTTTTGGCTTAAGTTATCTTGTACAGCAAGGGTTGGTTTAATGAGGTAAAATAAAATAGCAGTAAAGCCATACCACAATGCACCCGCCACAAAGCAGAATGGTTGAAAGTACCATTCGGTGTATTCGTCTAAGCCAAACATGGTGTAAATTGAAAGTAAAATAGTACCAAATGAAATGGCTACATAACGCTGACCTAAAGCACCAAGTAAAATTAAACCTGCACTAGAAAGTGATAAATATAAAATGAATAAAAATTTATATTCATGCAAAAAATCAAGAATGCTACTTACACCAAAAAATAAAATACAGACATAAACTAAATTACGTAAGCGAATACTTAAGCGATCATCAAAGTCGGTGAGGGCAGTTGCTATAGCACCTAAAGTGGTGGGTACAATTAGTTCTTGAGCGCCTAAATAATACAAACCTAAAGTTGTACCTGTTAAGACAATAAAAATTTGTAAGCAATATACTAAAATGGCATTAGATTTAAATGACTGAAACCACAGGCTGAAACTATTCACTTTTTATAGGGGCTGTTGACATTTCATAATGGTAACCAAATAAAGATGCAAGCTAAGGCAACAGAATTTTCATAGCTTTGCTTTAGCTTATCATAGCGTGTGGCAATGCCTCTAAAGTGCTTTAATCTAGCAAAGGCATTCTCAACTAAATGCCTGATTTTATATAAATACCAATCCATATGATCATGATTTGATAGTGTATTGGATTTCTTAGGAATATTGGCTTGAGTACCCGTATTTTCTATCTGTTCTCTCAAGGATTCAGAGTCATAACCCTTATCTGCACATAGAGTTTCTGTCTCGTTTAGGTAGAGGCTATCAACTAATTTAGGTGCCACTTTTACATCGTGGGTCGTGCCATCCTCTATTAGAAACTGAACAGGGTTCCCATGAGCATCAACAGCCAAATGAATTTTAGAACTGTTTCCACCGATACTTTTTGAAATAGCCTGATTTTTAATTCCTGTAGCATGTTGATGAGCTCTCACATGACTAGCATCAATAAATATCCACTCTAGGTCAGCATCAGATGAAATTAACTTAAATATTTTTAATAGCTTATTATCTTTCGACCATCTAGAAAATTTCTTGAATATGGAGTTTGGCTTTCCAAAAGTGGCGGGTAAATCCCGCCATGGGCAACCTGTACGGATTCTATAAAGAATAGCTTCAATAAAATTACGAAGATTTTGTTTGAGATAAATACGAAAATTACGGAAAATAGTTTCTAACTTAGACCAGTGTTGATCAGTCAACATTGTACGAGGCATAGCGAGGAGTAGATTTGGTTTGGCGATTAAATTTTACTTTCTCGCTATTTTTTTTGCACAGCAAATGTCAACAGACCCTA